>CAYNDI010000075.1:0-9582 GCA_964395955.1 uncultured Dehalococcoidaceae bacterium | reverse complement strand
ATATTGATTTCCGCGTTGAAATGTCCGCTATTGGCCATAATAGCGCCGTCCTTCATCACCTGGAAATGCTTCTTGTCGATGACGTTTTTATCTCCCGTAACGGTAATGAAGATATCGCCCACCCTGGAGGCTTCCATGAGCGGCATTACCTGGTAGCCCTCCATGTTGGCTTCCAGCGCGCGTACCGGTTCCACCTCGATGACGATAACGTGCGCTCCCAGACCCCGCGCCCGCATCGCCACTCCCCGGCCTGTCCAGCCGTAGCCGCAGACAACCACCTTTTTCCCCGCCCACAGGATGTTGGTAGCGCGGGTAATCCCGTCGATGGTGCTCTGCCCGGTGCCGTAGCGGTTATCGAAGAGGTGCTTGGTATCGGCATCGTTCACCGCTATAATAGGGTACTTCAGCTGCCCGTCCCGGTACATGCTGCGCAAACGGATAATGCCGGTGGTGGTTTCCTCGGCGCCGCCGATGACATCGGCAATAAGGTCGCTGCGCTTGGTATGAATGGTGCTGACGAGGTCGGCGCCGTCATCAATGGTAAGATGCGGCTTATGGTCCAGAGCCGTATTGATATGCTTGTAATAGGTAGCATCATCCTCGCCCTTGATAGCATTGGTGGGGATGCCGTATTCCACCATCGCCGCCGCCACGTCGTCCTGGGTGCTCAGGGGATTGGAGGCGCAGAGAATCAAATCCGCGCCGCCCGCCTGCAGTGCCAGGGCCAGGTTGCCCGTTTCCGTGGTGATATGCAGGCACCCCGAGATGCGGATACCCTTTAATGGTTTTTCGGCGGTAAACCTTTCTTTGATTTGCTTGACAACCGGCATTTCCCGGTAAGCCCATTCCATGCGCTGCCTGCCGGTGCCGGCCAGAGATATATCTTTGACATCATAGTTCTGTGAAGCCATAAGTAACTCCTCTTTATAGATTTGTTATCGGCCGGTAATGTTATATTATATCAATTTAGCCGTTCTATACGCAATTTTGGACAGCTGGCAACAGGACTTTTTTACGTTACGATGACATCATAAGTATTCGTATACCGTTGCACAACAATATTTACACTCAAATTTTTATATAGGCTACCTTTATTGAAACGGTAAAGAGATGGCAATATCCCCGTACCAACCACCGCCTAAGCTATTCCCCAGTCGCGGTATCCCTGCCGTATGACCTCGCCGTATTCTTTCGAAGGTGACGCCTCTTCCAGCCGGCCGGACTTTATATAAGTGACAGCCTCGTGTGGCTGGTTGTCCTCGTCGTAGACGGTAACGTTGAACCTGATATAACCGGCTTCATATCTGTCCAGCTGTCTCAGGCAGGCTTCGCTGACCTCGTAGATGGCTCCCCGCACCTTTTCCCCCCGGTACGATATTACGGTGGCTTTGCCTCCCCGCCACTCCCGCGACCATCCGGTAAAAGTCAGCTTATAGTTTGGCAGGGTAGCCGTGAACATAGGCTGGCCGTCCGGACAGCGTGCCTGCATCTGCTTCTTGCTCAGATTACTGGCGTAGGCAAAATATAACATACCCTTATCCCTTTACTCTCCCCGACGGGGAGACGGCTCCTTGACCTGTCAGCACCCCGGCTCGCCGTGATGCCCGCAGCAGCTCTGCCTTTTCCATATCTTGATGAAGTTATTGCGGAAAACAAGATATAGCTTTTTAGGAAGGGGCATGGGCGCCGCCATATTGGTAAAAAAATCATGCAAACTGGGCATTTCTTTTAATCCGTTCTTTAAAACCTATAATATTATAGTCTCATTGTCAAAGAAATCGGGACTATGGGCATACATTTACAAGTCATACCTCATCCCCTTTTTCCCTACCCCTTTTCTTTTGATATCTATTCCCACCCGGACCGCCCTCGCATCATCATCTGCTTATCCGCAGTCTTTACCCCACTCCCGGTTTCCCCCTTTGTAAAATGGGTTTTAAGGGGGATTTTAATATTCCACCCTGTCACCCGGTTACATCTACGCCCTGCCTGGTAATATCTCCGCACCCCCAACGGGGCGTTTAAGAGGGACGAAGCCCCTCTTTCTATACTCTCCCCCTCTTGAACATTATAGAAAATCGAGTTAAAAGAATAAACCTGTTCGAGAGAGGGATAAAGGGAATGAATATGGAAAAACAACGATTAGCAACGGAACTCTCAGGTTGACATCATCGGTTGAATACATATACCATTAATAATTAGAGAAAGTGGTCTAATACACTCCGGACAGATTTGACCGAAAAGCGCTAGGGGCACAGTATGCAGAGGTTACTGGCCGTCATTCTGGCAGGTGGTATGGGAGAGCGTTTGAGCATCCTGTCTCAGGAACGCGCCAAGCCTGCCGTCCCCTTTGCCGGCAAATACAGAATCATCGATTTTACTCTCAGCAACTGCGTTAATTCCGGAGTCCATAACATCATCGTCCTCACCCAGTACCAGCCGGTATCGTTGACGGAGCATATCGGCGTTGGTACTCCCTGGGGTCTATCGGCACCGGACAGGAATATCCGGCTGCTGCAGCCCTACCTGGCTCGCGAAGAAGGCCGGGACTGGTATAAAGGAACGGCCGATGCCGTTTACCAGAACCTGGACCGTATTGGAGAATACGACGCCGACGAGGTCCTCATTCTCAGCGGCGACCACGTTTACAAGATGGACTACTCTCCCATGCTCGCTTTTCACCGCGAAAACAAAGCGGATGTTACCCTCGCCGTCACCCACATGCCGGAAGAAGAACTTCACCGGTTCGGCACGGTATTAGTCAACGATAAAGGGCAGGTAACCCGCTTCCGGGAAAAGGTCAAGAACCCGCAGGGCACTCTCGTCTCGATGGGTGTCTATCTTTTTAATGTCAAAACCCTTCGTCAAATGCTGGAAAATAAAACCGGTTATGATTTCGGGAGAAACGTATTGCCCAAGATAGTCACCGGAAACCGGTTATTCGCTTACACTTTCGATGGTTACTGGCGTGATATCGGCACCGTGGACAGTTACTGGCAGTCCAGTATGGAAGTTATGGAGATGTCTCACTCGTTCCTGGCGGATACCGCCTGGCCGATATATACCCGGGAAGGCGAGTGGCCCCCGACCAAGGTCGGCGATAATGCCACGGTGACCAGCAGTCTTTTAGCCGGCGGCTGCATCATCGATGGCCATATCGAACACTCTATCATCTCTCAGGGAGTCCACATAGCCGAAGGCTCTATCATTAAAGATTCCATTATTATGGACGACGCGGAAATCAGCCGCAACAGCATTATCGACCGCTGCATACTGGATAAAGAGGTCATCATCGGTGAGAACAGCCATATCGGTTATGGTGACGACTACCGCATCAACCGTGCCAACTCCTCGATTCTTAATACCGGGCTGACCATCGTTGGCAAGCGGACGGTAGTCCCCGCCGATTATAAAATAGGCCGCAACTGCATTATCCATGACAACAGCCTGGCAAGTGATTTGCCCGAGTCCGAGATAATCAGCGGCGAAACTATCAAGCCCCGGCGCCGGCGTAACCGGATAGATGCGTGAATCTTTCCCGGCAATAACCGTAAATGCTGCCATTATTTCAGTCCTGTCAGCCGGTTGAGGAATGTCTCCACTTCATCTGTAGAGCTCAGGTAATACCCGGCTGCTGACGACGTCGTTTCTAAACCGACGTAAATGCTCCAGCCTTCCGGGCGCTGCACGACTTTAAAGGCGTCTTCATCGGTAATATCGTCACCCAGGAAGATAGTCAGCAATCGCTTCAGCTTCCGTATCTTCTTTATCTCACGGGCGATGGCTTCAACCGCTTTTCCCTTGTCCCAGTCCACGGGTGGCCGTATCTCCCAGACCTTTTTACCGGCAAAAACCCTGATTTTACCTTCGTTACACAATACGGTTGTCAGCCGGTGAACGATATCGGTCACCACTCTTTCTTCCCCGCTTGCCACCAGCCGGTAGTGGACACTGATGCTCAGTCCCTTATCCTGGATAATTACGCCGTCGATGCCAGCCAGTTCTTCTATTATCTGCCCCGCCAGTTCTTTCATAATGGCCAGGACTTTCCCGGCCTCCGGGGTCACATAGCTGATACCCGGCCCTTCTATCTCGAGTCCGTGGTTGCCGGCGTAAAAAACGCCTTCGATACCAACCATCGCCCTTATTTCCGAGATGGCCCGACCGCTGATAACACCCACGCTGAAAGCCGGTTTCTGTGCCATTGCGGTCAGCCGGTCCTTCATACCGGGGGACAGCACTGCGTCCTGCGGCCGGGGCGCAATCGGCGCCAGCGTGCCGTCATAATCGGAAAGCAGCAGTATATGAGACGCCGCCCGGCAGTCCGCCGAGAAGTCCGGCCAGACTTTAAACAGGTGTTCCACTATCCCTCCGCTATCGATACCAGCCTGGATATAATCGAAGCGCCCCATCGATATATATTATTGGCCGACACTGTTTCGCGTATCTTTCCCATGCGCCGCCGTCTTTCGGCTTCCGGCATTTCGATGGCTTCTTTAATCGTTCCGGCAAATTCGTCGATGACATAAGGATTGATGAGCAGGGCTTCCGATAGTTCCTCAGCGGCGCCGGTGAACCTGCTCAGGATCAATACACCGTCGCCGTCAATCCTGGCGGAAACGTACTCCTTGGCCACCAGGTTCATGCCGTCGTGGAGAGAACTGACCACGCAGAAGTGGGCCAGACGGCGCAGGGCATTGAGCGTTACCGGCGTCAGCTGCCGTATCATCGGTATCACCGGCTGCCAGAAAGCCGTGCCGTATTTCTCATTAATCCGACTGACAAGGTCGTTGATTCTCTGCCCCATCTCCTCGTAGGTACCAATCTGCGTTCTACTGGGCATGCCGGCCTGTATAAAGACCACTTTACCACGGTACCGGGGATTATCTTCCAGGAACTTATCCAGCGCCTGGAGTCGCTCCGGTATACCTTTGGTATAGTCCAGCCGGTCCATCCCTACACCGACGTATTTATCTTCCAGGTTGAACTCACGACGCAGGCTCTCCATCTCCCGCTCTACCTCTTTCGTCCCGGCTCGTTTTGAAATTTCATCAAAGTCCACACTGATGGGGAAAGGCTCTACGAAGGTTGTATGGGACTTTTGAGTTATCGTTCCTCTTTTCCGGTTGGTCCTGGCTCCCAGGCCGTGTTCTATCGATTCCATGAAGCTCTGGCAGTGCGTGGCTATATGGAATCCCAGCAGGTCATTACCGAGTAAACCGGTGAGTATTTCTTCGTACCACGGGCAGGTACGCAAAACCTCGTAGGCAGGCCAGGGAATATGCCAGAACTGGCCTACCGTTAACAGTGGATTTTGTTCTTTCAGATAATGAGAGACAAGAGCGAAGTGATAGTCCTGTACCAGCACCAGGGCTTTACGGTTGCCTATCTCCTGGAGAACGGCATCGGCGAAAATCCGGTTGACCTTCTTGTAAGTAAGCCAGTCGGCCTCGCTGAATTCGGGAGGAATAAAAGTGATATGACACAGCGGCCAGAGCCCCTTATTGGAGAAGTTAATATAGTAGCCTCTTACCTCCTCCTCCGTCAGCCATACCCTTCTCAGGGTGTACTCCGGACCGTCCGGCGGCACGCCGACGCGGTCATCGGCATCCACCACTTTTCGGTCGGCGTCGCCGGTACCCTGGGCTATCCATGTCCCGCCGGAGGCGCGCAGTACCGGGTCCAGCGCCTCGGTAAGCCCGCTGACCGCGTGGTCCCACTTGATATTGTCGCCGGACATGGTGTGTACGTACGGCTCCCGGTTGGAAACAACGATAAACAGCTTATCGGCCAGCTTTTCCCGCACCAGCTCATAGAGTTTTTTCTTGTTCCACGGTGATTCTGTCACTTTTTCATACTCATTCTATCGTCAATACCTACCGCATTCAGGTTAATTCAAGCTCACGGCACTGTCAAGCTGTGAACCGGCCTCGGACAGTATGTGAGAATAGTCACATATAATTTATAATATATATTCTATAATAAAGCTAAGACTGGATTATTAAGTAGGTAGGAGGTAAACAATGGTTAGTCTGATTAGAAAGAGTCCGAACGGGTTTTTCTCCCTGATGCCCCTGTACAGACCGTTAAGGCTGCTGGAACAGGTCGACGAGATGGCTGATTCCGCTTTCGGTATGAAAATGACTCCCCGGGTAGATATGTACGAGGAGGACAAGGAAGTTATCGTTAAGGCGGAGCTGCCCGGTATCCGCAAGAAGGACATGGATATCCGGCTGGACGGTGATGTCCTTACTATCAAAGCGGAGAAAAAGGAAGAAAAAGAGACCAAAGAGGACACCTATCACACCAAGGAGCGCCACTTCGGCCAGTACGTCCGCTACATCACCCTTCCCGTCCGCGTTGATGCCGAGAAGGTTACGGCCACTCTCAAGAAGGGCCTGCTACAGGTAAGGCTGCCCAAAGCCGAAGGCTCCGGGGCGAAACAGATAGAAATCAAGACAAAGTAAAATATTAAACCTTACCGGTAAAAATCGGGGCCGGGGTATATCCCCGGTCCTTTTTTATACACGGTCTAGTGCGCGTGTTCGCGGGCAGGTTCTTTACCTGTCCATAACAGCGGGAAGACGATATCGCTGACGCAGCAGGGTATCCAGACTGCCAGGAACAGGAAAACGAAGATGATAGGCAGCAGCGGCAGCCAGTCGGCCGTCCCGAAGGCGGTAAAGCCGAACAACGACGCCCAGGTGCTGAGTAGAACATGACCCATATGCGGGAAGGTGGTATTCGGTCTGAAGAACCCTATCGCTATCCCGATCAACGCCGCTCCGTTGACCACGAGCCACTTCGGCACACCCAGAAACGGCATAAGCTCCGTCTCCAGAAACGGCAGGTGAAATCCCATCTCAACCTTAAGGCTGCTGCCTTCGAGGAAGGGTATAACGGCATCGCTCAGCGTGGCAATGCCCACCGAACCCACGTACCCGATGATAACCACCGCCCACAGCTTGTGGCCCTTCTGTTTACGGTAGAGGGCAGTAGTAACCAGGGCGCTGAACACCACGTGCAGAGGATGAAAGGTAAAGAAAAGGGCTTCGTTAACATTCATTGGGGTATCGTACACACTGATTACCGCCATGACAATAATACCAATGACCGCCCCAACTCCGGTAAAAGGCGCATGGTGCAATAGCTCCCGGCCGATTCTCTTGAGCATTCCTTACCTATCCCGCTGTTTTTTTCTGTCTGCGGCAGTTCCGGCACTGCCCCACAAATTCCAGGAGATGTCCGTTTATCTTAAAGCTGGTCTCTCTGGAAAGCCGCCGCTCCAGCTTATCGAGGTCGCAATCGGTAAAATCGATTACCGTCCCGCAATCTGAGCATATCAGGTGATGGTGGTGCTCGGCCGGTCGCCGCACCAGGTAGCTCCGGCAGCTTCCCCCAACGTGCATTTCACAGATTAAGCCGAGTTCCGCCAGTATTTCCAGGGTGCGGTAAATCGTCACCAGCCCGATTCCCGGGCTGTCCCGGCATACCAGTTCGTGTATCGCCGCCGGCGTCAGGTGCTCATGGGTATCGATAATCGCTTTTATAACCGTACGCCGCTGCGGGGTTATCTTGTAGCCGTGCTGCCTCAGGGCGGTTTCAATCCTCTTCTCGGTATAGACCATTTTATATTACCAGTTGAAAATGATTTTCAGTTAGTACGATAGCATAACCATCCGGCGCTGTCAATATCCTCGATGTTATTGTCCTGCCGCCATAAAGTATGGTAAAATGTAACATAAGATACATTAACAAGCTTGCGTATATATTACATAGTATCTTGCGTTTATCAATATAAATTTAGTATAATATTGCATGATTGCGTGGTAAAAGATGAAAAAGACTCTGCAACTGCTATCCGGTAACGAGGCCCTGGCCCTGGGAGCCTACCACTCCGGCGTGCAGGTGGCTACGGCTTATCCCGGCACCCCCAGCACCGAGATATTGGAAAACCTGTCTCGTTTTAAAGACATCTACGCCGAGTGGTCCACCAACGAGAAGGTGGCCATGGAGGTGGGAATGGGGGCGGCTTATACCGGCGCCCGAGTCATGGTCTCCATGAAGCACGTTGGACTTAATGTGGCCAGCGACCCCTTTATGGCGGCATCCTACACGGGAATCATCGGCGGCCTGGTGGTAGTCACCGCCGACGACCCCCAGATACATTCCTCCCAGAACGAGCAGGACAACCGCCACTATGCCCGCCTGGCCAAGGTGCCCATGTTGGAGCCCACCGATAGCCAGGAAGTTTATGACCTTACCGGTTATGCCTTCGATATCAGCGAGGAGTTCGATACACCCGTTCTTTTGCGCACCACCACCCGTATCGCCCACTCGAAGTCCGTGGTTGACGTTAATCGAAACCGTGTCGTGAAAAATCCTCAACCGGCCTTTCATTTCAATCAGAAGAAATACATCATGCTGCCTGTCTATGCCGTGCCCCGGCACGCTGTCATGGAGCAGCGTTTGCTTCGTCTCAGGGAATATACCGAGACCTTCCCTTTGAACCAGGTTATCCGGAACAGTCGGAAACTCGGCGTCGTCACCAGCGGCGTTGCCTACCAATACGCCAGGGAGGTATTCCCGGAAGCCTCCTTCCTCAAGCTGGGAATGACCTGGCCACTGCCGGAGAAAATGATTAAAGAGTTCGCCGCCGGCGTGGACCGGCTTATCGTTATCGAAGAACTTGACCCCTTTTTACAGGACAATATTAAATCGATGGGCATCAAGGTCGACGGCAAGGAGTTCATCCCGCTGGTGGGCGAGCTTAACACGCGTATCGTCGCTGAGAGCAGCTTCGGTGCGGGACTGCTTCCCGATTCTGAAAAGCCCGATATTCCCCCCGCTGCTGAAGGTCTTGCCCGCCGGCCGCCCCTACTCTGCCCGGGCTGTCCCCACACCGGTATCTATTTCACTTTGAGCACTATCGGCCAGCGCTCCAAACTACTTGAATCTAAAGAGCCTCAGGAACCGAAGCTGATAGTCACCGGGGACATAGGCTGCTACACGCTGGGAGCCTACCCTCCCCTCAGTGTCCTGGATACCACCGCCTGCATGGGCGCCGGTATCGGGCAGGCGCTGGGTATGGAAAAAGCCGGTGTCAAGAGTAAAGTAGTAGCGGTCATCGGCGATTCCACCTTCCTGCATTCCGGCATTACCGGGCTGGTGGACGCCGTTTACAATGAAGGCCATATTACCATTTTAATACTGGACAACCGCACCACCGCCATGACCGGCCACCAGGAGCACCCCGGCACCGGCATCTCGGCACAGGGCAAAGAGACTTACGCCGTGGATATCGAAAGCCTGTGCCGCGGCATCGGCGTGAAAGATATCAAAGTCATCAATGCCTTCGATTTGAAGGCGCTGCGGGCGGGAGTCCGCGACTCGCTGGACAGGCCGGAGGTCTCCGTTATCATCGTCCGGGGTTCCTGCGCCATGCAGGTGAGAAAACGCGAAAATCCACGCAAAGTCGATATTGAAAAATGTAACCAGTGCGATACCTGTCTCCGCCTGGGCTGTCCGGCCATCCAGAGCGCCGACGGGCAGGTCTTCATCGAGCCGACCCTCTGCGCCGGG
>CAYNDI010000074.1:0-9685 GCA_964395955.1 uncultured Dehalococcoidaceae bacterium | reverse complement strand
TTCGACCTGCACCTTCAAAAGACCTTGTCCAACGCTCTACTACGCGGTCCCAAAGTGCCGGTAAAAATAGAAGTGGAGGACTTCGAGGTGTTCAGGCAGGAACAAGCGACCCGTTCCGCCACGGTCATTATGCTGGATATGAGCCTGTCCATGAGGATGGGCGGGAATTTTGAAGCGGCTAAAATCGTCTCAATTGCCCTCAATTCCTTAATCACCGGTAAATTTCCTAAAGACAGCCTGTATATCCTGGGATTCTCCAGCATTGCCCGGCGTATGACCCCGGAAGAACTGACCTATATAAGCTGGGATGACTTTACGCCGTATACCAATATGCAGCACGGATTTATGACGGCGAGGAAAATATTGGCTAAAGAACGCGCCGCCAATAAACAGATAATCATGATTTCCGATGGCCAACCCACATCGCATATAGAAAACGGACAGATTGTCTTTCACCTGCCTACCACCCGGCGCTGCATCGACGTGACGTTAAGAGAAGTCAATAACTGTACGCGAGCGGGTATTGTCATCAACACTTTCATGCTGCCTAGCCGGGACATTTTTAATATGTTCGTTGACAGGATGGCGCGGCTGAACCGCGGGCGGGTCTTTTTTACAGAACCCGGCGACCTGGGCAAGTATATTATCGTTGACTACATTAACAATAAAAAAACAAAAATCTAGGGCATTCCCATTTTTCTGGTTTTATTCGAGCTTAACATCCGGTACCCGGGTGCCGGCATGGTAGAGAGAAGGGACAATGGTTAGACCCATCTGGTGGACGGACTGGCCGTTCAGTAGAGTTAATGAAAACCTGACGATACTCGATGTTGTGAATTCCGGCACGGTCGATTTTAAACTTGCCGGTCTCCTCTGGCTCTTGATGGAACACCGGGCTTCGGTGCTGGTAGCGTCCGGCCCCATCTTCGCGGGAAAGACTACTGTGCTGCATGCGCTGCTGGACTTTTTACCTCCCGGGATACAGCGGGTGCCCCTGCGCGGGTATGACGAGGATTTCAAGTTTTCAAATAATTATAAACCGGGTACTACCTATCTCGTTTCTGAAGAAATCAGCAATCACAGCTATGAATATTTATGGGGGTATCAGGTTGTTAAGGCCTTTGAACTGCTTCCCAAAGGTTATGCTTTAGGAAGTACAATGCATGCCCGCAACGTCAGGGAAGTCGCCTATGTCCTGCACGGTATCCTCAACGTACCTCTGCCGCTAATTGCCGGACTCGGCGTGGTTGTAACCCTCCAGGCTACACGTGGCAGGTCTTATGATGATGAGCCCGTCCGCCGCGTAGATACGGTGAGTATCATAAACTTTGCCGATAAAGGCCTGGTCGCTCAGACTCTGGCGGCAAGGCAGATAACGGATGACGAGTTCATTTATCCTTCAGAGAAGGCTTTATACAATGCCCTTTTTAAAAAATTCGCCATAAAGTATGACCGCATATTTCCCGAGATAGCCCTGCGGGAAACATTTTTAAGTCAGCTTAGCGATAAGGGAATATCCTCCCGTGAAGAAGTGAGAAAGGCGATTTCGGAATATTACCGGTCGCGGATTATCTGAGGCGGACGGACACACAGGATTTCCATTGTTGTTGTTTCCCCTATATTAGATGGATAACGTTTTTAAACAGGCATAATCACTGGTGTGTTTATATAGCGAACTCTAGCCTTTGACTGTGGAGAGGAAGGCGACGGAAACAGGTTGAATCAAGCTTGATTTTGTCTAACGTATAATATAAGAGTCTGTCGAAAAACCTCACTGAAAATAGCTTTACCCTTACCCACAAGCCTTCTGGGAATGTATAATTACATCAAGACAAGTCATTATGGTATGATTTAGTCAAAATAACGATTATGTAGACACAAAAACGAAGAGAAACCGGTAACCCGGCTTACAGGTTTACCTGACTCAAGTACCTTATATATATTTTTACCTGCTCGACCGTAAAAAGGAGAAAAAGAAAGCATGCCGCAGACCAACCGCCTCATAATGACCCTGGTACTCATTATCGTTATCGTCCTGGCCTTTGCGGGCGGCTATTTCCTGGGCATTTTCCAAGATTCGAACGGCGTACCGTTCGTATCCGTTTCCGGTAATACCACCTCGGATAAAGAAAGGCTGGATGCGGTTGAAGAAGCCTGGGATATCATCTTCGCCGACTACGTGGACAAATCCAGGTTGAACTCCGCCAATATGAGTCGCGCCGCCATCGCCAGCCTGATTGAAACGCTGGATGACCCCTATTCTTCGTATTTAGATGAAAAACAGTACGAACTCGGAAAAACCTCTCTGGAAGGCACTTATAACGGCATCGGCGCTTACGTTACGGTTAAAGACAACCAGCTGACCATTATTGCCCCCATTGAGGGGTCTCCGGCAGACCAAGCCGGTATCAAGGCCGGCGATATTATCCTTGAAATAGACGGCGACCCCGCGGCTGATTTTACCCTGGCCGAGGCCATTATAAAAATCCGGGGGCCCCAGGATACCGCGGTAAGGCTCCTCATCCTGCATGAAAGCGAGACCGAGCCGGTAGAAATGGAGATTATCCGCGCTAAGCTCGAACTACCCAGCATCAGCTTTGAAATGAAGGGGCAGATAGCCCATATAAGTATTTACGAATTCACCGAACGCACTGATGACGAATTAACTGAAGTCATTAATGAACTGGATACTCACCTTGCCGAGGGCATTATCCTCGACCTGCGCGGCAATCCCGGCGGCTTGCTGGAACCGGTAATTAATGTTGCCAGTCACTTCCTGACCGAAGGCGTTGTTCTTGAGATGAGAAATAACCGGGGTCAGGTAAGCACCTTCAGCGTCAATAATGATATGCCCAACACCGACCTGCCCGTGGTGGTCCTGGTTGATAATGCCAGCGCCAGCGGCAGCGAAGTACTGGCCGGCGCTCTGCAGGACTATAACCGCGCTGTCATCGCCGGTTCGACGACATACGGCAAGGGCAGTGTTAATATGCTCTATAATCTCAGCGACGGTTCGGGCATATATATCACGACCGCCCGCTGGCTTACCCCGAACGGTCGTCTTATCGAGGGTTACGGCATCGAGCCGGATTTCAAGCTGGATCTTGCGGAAGTTGACGCCGTCCAGTGGGCGATAGATTACCTGACGTGCGGCGGGGGAGGTGAATAAATGAGCGAAAACCCGGTAATCATCAACGCGGCCCGGTTATCTATCATTCAGGGGGATATTACCCTCCAGGCTACCGACGCCATTGTTAACGCCGCCAACTCCGGTCTCATGGGCGGCGGCGGCGTGGACGGCGCCATCCACCGTGCCGGCGGTCCGGCCATACTGGAGGAATGTAAAATAATTGTCGCCCGGCAGGGCCGGTTGCCTACCGGCCAGGCGGTTATTACCACCGCCGGTAATATGAAAGTCAGCCACGTCATCCATACCGTCGGCCCCATATGGCATGGCGGCAGCCGGGGAGAAGCCGAACTGCTGGCGAGTGCCTACCGGGAAAGTCTGAAACTGGCCGCCGACAACAACCTGGCCAGCGTCTCTTTCCCCTCCATCAGTACCGGCGTTTACGGCTATCCCGTGGACGAAGCCTCACGGATAGCCCTGAGAACGGTGGCGGATTTCCTCTCTAAAACCACGTCCGTTAAAGAGGTTATCTTTGTCCTTTTCGATTCGCGTACCTTTGAAGCCTACGCCACATCCCTCCGGGAAATAATGGGAGATAAAGGTCAATAACAATACCACTATTTTCATAGCCGAGGAGTAATACTAAAATGCTTGTCGTCATGAAAAACGATGCCACGGAAGAGCAGGTAAACGCCGTCATCGAAGAAATTCAGCGGATGGGCTTTCGCGGTGTTCCCATGCCGGGTGCTCAGCGAACGGCTATCTGTATCATCGGGAACAGGGGGCCGGTTGAAGATATGCGTCTGGCCGCCCTGGAGGGCGTCAAGGAAACAATCCCGGTAACCAAGCCTTATAAACTGGTCAGCCGGGAAACCCACCCGGAGTCTACGACGATATCCGTTGGCGATGTGAAAATCGGCGACAGTGAGCCGGTGATTATGGCGGGGCCCTGCGCTGTAGAAACCGAGGAGCAGGCGCTGACTATCGCTCACCTGGTGAAGAAACACGGCGCGCGGATTTATCGGGGCGGGGCTTTCAAGCCGAGGACTTCTCCTTATAGTTTCCAGGGACTCGGCGAGAACGGACTGCGGATACTGGATAAGGTACGTCAGGAAACCGGTCTGCTGATTGTTACCGAGGCTACTGACACTGAAAACCTCGCCGTCGTTGGTAAATACGCCGATATTATTCAAATCGGCGCCAGGAATATGCAGAATTACTCGCTGCTCCGGCTCGCCGGTCAGCAGCCCAAACCGATTCTACTGAAGCGGGGACTGGCGGCTACCATTGACGAGTGGCTCATGGCCGCCGAGTATATCATGTCGGAAGGGAACCGGAGCGTCATTCTCTGCGAGCGGGGTATCCGCACCTTCTCTGACAATACCCGGAATACGCTGGATTTAAGCGCCATCCCATCCATAAAAGCGGTCAGCCATTTACCCGTTATCGTCGACCCCAGTCATGCCGCCGGAATACGGGATTACGTTATCCCGCTGTCCCGGGGAGCTATCGCCGTCGGTGCTGACGGCCTTCTCGTCGAAGTGCACCACGACCCCGCCCATGCCCTGTCCGACGGGACTCAGTCGCTTTATCCGGACCAGTTCGAGGAACTAATGAAACAGATAGCACGCCTCAAGAGATATCTCTGAGTCGCTACCTGCAGCTAGAGGGGAGATAATAACAGTAACATGAACTGGGTTGATATAGTCGTTATTATACTTCTCGTTCTCGGCTTTGTCGGCGGTATGAAAGAGGGAGCCGTCAGGGCTTTCGCCTCCCTGATTGCCACCCTCATCAGCATTCCCCTGGCCGGTCTCAGCTACCGTTTTGTCGCTTCGCTGCTGTCTTTTCTCCCCGGAGAGAACTGGGAAAACTTCATAGGTTTCTTTATCTGCCTGGGTATCATTACCGCCATCCTGCACCTGATTTTCTTCCTGCCAAAGAAGCTAATCGGGGCGGTCTGGAGCAAAGGCATCCTGCTCCGCATTCTGGGGGGAGGATTCAACATTCTCGGGGGGATTTTAGGGATGGTGGTCTTTACGCTGTTGATACAAACCTACCCGATTTTCGACTGGCTGGCGAGGTGGGTCAACGATTCCGGTGTGCTGACTTCGCTGGTCGACAGCTTCGGGTTCGTGGAGTCAATGCTGCCGGACGCGTTCCACAGAGTGACTACCACGATAATTTAAACTACAAGATTTTTCCGGAAAACAGCTCCTGGCGGAATGGCTCGGTACTATATACTATCTTTATGTCAAGCATAATCTAGGTTATGGGCTGGACCGGCCCTACCGGCACCGGTGTCTGCCGTTCTTGATACGAGCTGCTGACAGCATGGTACAGCGAACCGATGGCCATATAAACCCACATCATGGATATTATCGTACCAACGATAAGGCAAATTATACCGGCGATAAAGATAGGAATCGCCAGTAAACCGATGAGAAACACCTTCCAGGCGTGGCCGCTGGTCATATCCCAGCTGGTCTTAATCGATTCTATGGCTTTCATCCTGCGGTCGAGTAAAAGATAGGGAACAAACGCCAGCTTACAGTATAGCATTATCATAATGACTGCCCATATCAAATTCAACAATATTCCCAGTACGCCAACATGCTCTGCAATAAAATTAATCAAAAGAGAAACGCCACCTATCACGATGACATAAAAAAAGGCTGTCAGTATGACGTTACCGTAATTTTTGAATGCAGCAAAGATATTGCCGAACTCTACTTTATCACCGCGGGCCGCCGTCATGTACACAAAATATATGCCGAACGCAATGGGAATAAAATACAGGATTTCTAACATATATATTGTTATAGAATATCCCCACCTGAATGTATCTGGGAAATATCCGGGTACGGCTGAAAAGCTGAACATATGCGCGACTGAAAATATTATTCCCAAGATAACGGCAACAAGAACAGTCAACACCAGAGTAATGATACCCGCCAGCAACAGCTCCCAGAAATTCTTCCAGAGCTGCCGCCAGCCGTTGCTGTAAGCAGACCCGACACCTGGCTCTAACGCTAGAGTCGCCAGGGAAGCGCCGCATTGAGAACAAAAGCCGGCTTCCGGTGGATTTTCCTGACCGCATTTCTTACACTGCATAACCTACCAACCCGCGTATATGATTACAAAGTATAAATACCAATGTTTCTATTTGTCAAGGAGCAGGCGTGTATTTGAAAGAGAGCTACTCCCCTCTTCTACGCTCTATGGGAGGCCGGGGTATAGACTGCGGGATAAGCAGCCGATGAAACGAGGGCGGCCAGGGCGGGAATAGATAATACAGATGGGGTAGAGGAGGGGAGGTTTTAGTGCTACCCGTATTTTTTATGCTATGATATGGTCAACGAATCATAGAAGGAGATAGCCAGTGACGAAAATAGGCATAATAAGGTGTGACGAGAATGCCGAAAGGTGCGCGGGTTGGAACTGCTTCCCGGCAATGGCGAATAAGACGGGTAAGTTCGAGGGGTATGACACGATAGAAATCGTGGGATTTGATACCTGCGGGGGCTGCGGGCACGGCAAGCCGGACAAGATAGTAAAGCAAGCCAGAACCCTCGTGAAACACGGTGCGGAGGTAATACACCTGGGCAACTGCCTGGCCGCCGATTGCCCCTCGAAGGACGTATATATTAAAGCGCTTAAAAAGCGTATTAAAGTACCCATCGTGGAGAGGACGCACGGCGGGCCTACGCCAGAGCAGATGGCAGCCTACCGGGCAGCTATGGAGGCGAAGAAGGCGAAAGCGGCGGCAGCCAGGAAAGCCAGGCGGGAAAGAGCGAAACAGCAATAAATAATACCCGGAAGGGAAAGGGGAGCGGTAGCGCTCCCCTTCTTTTTTATGTATGATGGGGTCGAACAGAACTGTAAGGAGGGTTAAAATGGCGACAAAAGGGCTGGAAGCTAAAGTGGCGGCGATGGAGAAAGAAATCACCAGACTGAAGGACATCGAGGCGATACGCAAGCTGGAGCACGCCTACAGCTATTACCTGGTGATGTGGATGCCGGAAGAGATAATCGACCTGTTTGCCTGGAGGGACGATACCACGCTGGAATGGCCCGAAGGGACTTTCTTCGGGAAGGACGGGCTGCAAAGGTTCTTCGGGAGAATCAATGCGAAGAAAGACCCGGAGTTCATGCACCAGATGATGCACCTTTCCGACGTTATCGACATCGCTCCGGACGGCCAGACCGGCAAGGGGCGTTGGTGGGGATTCGGGGCGATGGCACTGCCGGGCGAAGCGGGTGTAATGCAGGCGCTGGCCTGCGGTATCTACGAGAACGACTTTATTAAAGAGGACGGCGTGTGGAAGCTGTGGAAGATAAAGTGGGTGCCGGTATACTCCGGTACCCCGGCGACGGGGTGGGTAAAGCCGGAGCGTATCGCCAGGCCGAGACCGCCGGAGGAACGGCCTCGAGAAGGCGAGCAGGAGGTAGGCTCGTGGTGGGAACCGGACCAGCCGTCGAAGGGTATCCCCTATTCCTACCCGTCGGGCTATATTTTGCCGTTCCATTTCAAGCACCCGGTTACGGAGAAGAAAACCAGCGAGGATAAGCGAAACGCCAGGGTGAAGGGCGTCAAGAAATAGCAGTCTACTCCCTATCGGGGGTGGGGAATCTTTGCTTACGGGCTAAGCAGAAGATGATGCGAGGGCGGTTTGGGTGGGAAAAGATGAGAAACGACGGGAGGGGGGCTGCTTATGTTTCCCTCTCTAATGACAGTACTTATCTCAATCTATCCCCCTGGCCCCCTTCCTTTGACAAAGGAAGGGGGAATTTTTACAAATGAAATCCGGCGTTTCGCTGGTTAATCTCATAAAGGCTAGTGTTGAGGGCGTGGAGAGAAATAGACGGTCGCCACCTTTTCCTCCCGCCACCGGGGATTTATAAATGGTATGACTAGGTATAGGTTAAGCTGAAAATTGTACGAAGGCGGCCTGGGTGGGTATAAATGAGAGACGAGGAGTGTGGGGAGGCTCATGATTCCCGCTTTCACGGGTACGAGTGGTAGGCAGGAATTATGACTCGGAAACGGGCTAGTATATAACCCTGAAATCCTTGAAAACGCCGCTGTGTTCCGCCCAGTCTGTCGTTACTCTCTCAACCCGGGCCGGCGGCGGCCCCTTGCCGAGGCTTTCGACCAGCTTTTCCAGCTGCTGTCTCTCCCCCTCCACCCTTACCTCCACCGTGCCATTGGGGAGGTTACGTACATAGCCGGTGAGATTCAAATCCAGGGCACAAGTTTCCACGAAAGCCCTGAAGAAGACACCGTGGACACGACCGCTAACCGTTGCCTGAAGCGAGGCCAGGTCTGCCATCTGCAACCGCTCCCCGCTCTTCCTGCCATTCAGCGAAAGAGCTACTCTTCTTCCGGTTCGCTACCCTCTCTCTTCTTCTTCTTTCTAATAACCTCTACTTCAAGCGGCGTCGTCATGATAGTTATCGGGGATATCTTTTTGGTGTCTTTCTTCGACTTCTTTTTCTCGTGATGCCTGATATCTCGACGACCCATATTATCACCTCTCCGTTGTGTTTAAGGTAATTCTCTCCAAAAAGTTTAACAGATAACTCCTATTCCGTAAAGACTTCACCGAGTTTTACCAGAGCGGCGCGTGCCGCGGCTGTCTCCGCCAGTTTTTTACTTTTACCGGTACCCCTGCCCATTACCTGCCGGTTTATCTCCACTTCTACCGTAAAGCTCTTATCGTGGTCGGGGCCCGACTCTTCTACAAGACGGTAGGCGGGTACCTGCTGAAAACGGGACTGTGTAATCTCCTGAAATCTCGACTTGAAATCGATACTCGAGTCCCGGGTAATGACTTTCGCCCACTCTTCATCAAGCAGCCGAACGACCATCTTCGCGGTGACCGCCATGCCGCGGTCGAGGTAAACAGCGGCAATTACTGCTTCCATGGCTCCCGCCAGATTAGGCACTTTGCTCCGTCCCCCGGTGGACTCCTCTCCCTTGCCCATATAAAGAAAATCGCCGAGGTCGATACGGCGGGCGACGCGAGCCAGAGTGTCCCGACGAACCAGGGCCGCCCTTGCCTTGGTCATCTCTCCCTCGGAGAGGTCGGGAAAGTCCCGGTACAGTTTTTCCGCCACGATAATTTCCAGCACGGCATCACCGAAGAACTCCAGCCTTTCGTTGTGGACGGGAAATCGGGAGGGGTTCTCGTTAACGGCGGAGCTGTGTACCAGCGCCTGTTGCAACAGGTCAGAATTCTTGAATTTGACCCCCATGGCTTTCTGTAAATCAGCGATATCAGGCACGGGATGACCCCTTTCAACTAATAACAATAGCCCGTCGGGGATAGGGTGTCAAATTGGGACATGGCGAAGGTAGCTTTCCGGGCGAAGCCGGTAATGATATGAAGGCGGCCGGGGTGGGAATAGATAATAACCGGGGGGAGATGGGGAGATAATATGTATTACCCCCTCTTCTGGTGAGATAATCTTAATCTATCCCCCTAGCCCCCTTCCTTTGATAAAGGAAGGGGGAATATTTACAAATGAAATCTTGCTTTTTGGTGATTCATTGTA
>CAYNDI010000073.1:0-9739 GCA_964395955.1 uncultured Dehalococcoidaceae bacterium | reverse complement strand
AGAGTCTTCGGTGATAGTGGCCCTATTTGTGTCCCATTATCGCTGACGGTCTACATCATCGCCTTCAGCTACTTCGTTATCAGGCCGCTGCGTATCTACTGGGCTATCATCGAAGGCCGGAAAATGATCGCCGGCAGAGAGGCCGGCCAGAGCTGGCGATACCGGAACGTCTACCGGACGCTGGCTACGGCGCATAATGACCTCGAAGCCGCCGAAATCTGGCGACAGCTCAAGGACATCCGGGAAATCAACGAAAACTGGGCGGAGTAAGAGTATAAGGGTTAACCCCCACATCCAATCAGGGTTAGCCCTATTCCAACGTTTTCCGCGGGCAGCTACACTTTCCTCAGAAAAACATATCATCCGGGAGGGTACTATGTCCGAACTAAATTCCCTGCTTTTATCCGTCCTCGTGCTGCTGGCAATAGGAGTATTTTTCACCTTCATTTATTACGTCATCAATGACCGCCAGACGCGTATAGCGATTATCTACGCCCGGAGAATCCTCAACGCCGGACAGGCTGACAGCGAAGAGCAGTTCCGCAGCGTCTACCGCCGGCTCGCCACCACCCGCAACGACCTCGAAGCCGCCAAGCTCTGGAAAGAGCTTGATGAACTGAGAGAACTGACCGGTATACGCACCACAAAATAGTCAGTATTCATGCAATAGTAGCGGATTCCGCCGGTAACTTGAGCATTTTCCCGGTTTGGCCGATAATATAGTTAATGAAAGCCGAACTGATTACCAGCGGTACGGAACTCCTCCTCGGGGAGATAACCGACACCAATAGTCGCTATATCGCCGAACAGCTGCCCGGTCTGGGCATAGACCTGTATTACACCACTACGGTGGGCGATAACCACGAGAGATTCATCGGCGTCCTGCGGCAGGCCTGGGAACGGTCCGACCTGATTATCATCACCGGCGGCCTCGGGCCGACGCTGGGTGACATCACCAGAGAGGTCATCGCCGGGCTGCTGGGCGAAAAGCTGACCATCGACCCCCGGCTCAAGGAAGAACTGACCGCTTTCTTCGCGGGACGGGACATCGAAATGCCCGAAAACAACCTCAGACAGGCCATGCTGATTCCATCGGCGAAGGCCCTGCGCAACACCTCCGGCACAGCCCCGGGCTGGTGGGTGGAGAAAGACAATCATATCATTATAACGCTGCCCGGCCCTCCCGGCGAGATGCAGACCATGTGGCAGAGTGTCATCCTGCCGCGTCTGAAAACCAGAAGCGGGGCGGTTATCATGTCACGAACACTTAAGACATGGGGGCTATCCGAGGCTAAAGTCGATGAAATGGTAGCCCCTTATTTAGGGTCGGGGAACCCAACGCTGGCGCTATACGCCAGGGCGGACGGTATCAACCTGCGTATCACCGCCAAAGCGACGACCGAAGAAGAGGTCAGGGATATACTGGCACAGCGTGAAGGGGAAATCAGGGGCATTCTGGATAAATACATCTGGGGAACTGATACCGACACCCTCGATGGAATAATCGGCAATCTGCTGCGGGAGAAAAACCTTACTTTAGCCGTGGCGGAGACATTTACCGGAGGCCTGCTGGCGCAGTCTTTCACTAAAAACACCGGCAGCGAGAAATATTTCAGGGGTGGCTTAATCCTCCCGAACAGAGATGCCGGAGCCGGCGACAGGACAGCGATTGAGATAGCTGAAATGGCTCGAAAGCAGTTTAAGGCCGATATCGGGCTGGCGATAGACGACGGGGACATTACCGGGGACGGAGAGAAAAGGAATGCTAATATAGGGGTGGCGGCGGAGGGAAAAAGCAGTTCGACAGCGACGGGCTACCCGGGAGGAAATCCACAGATAATAACCAGGCGGACCATCAATCAAGCCCTGGTGTATTTGAGGGATTTTATAGAGGGGCTGTGAAAACAAAAAGCGAGGAATAAAGCGTGTTTATGGGGAGGTAATATTATGATGGGGTGTCCAAGAGGGACTTTGCCCCTTCTTTTTAAAGATGGGAAGAAAAAGCTCGGGGGCGATGACTATAAGGATATTTTCCAGCTTGAAGATAGCGGGTAATACACCTGCTTTCTAAAACCACCCTAAAGTTATATACTAAGGACAATAATGTCTGAAGACACGTGGGGATTCGATGAATGGGCCAAGTCCTACGACCTGGACGTCGTCAGGGCGGCCCGGGCTGAGGACTGGATTTTCCAGGACTACGAACGCGTACTGAGCAAAGTAGTCGAGTACTGCGACCTGGATAAACATGATTATGCCTCCGTCATCGATATCGGTATCGGTACGGGTAATCTGGCTTCACGCTTCCTGGCACGGGGTATGCACGTCGTGGGAATAGAACCCTCGCCAGAGATGAGGGAAATCTGTCAGGAGAAATACCCCGATATGATAATCGAGGAAGGAGACTTTCTCACCGTCCCCCTTTATGTACCACAGGTCGACCTGGTTGTCTCCACCTACGCGCTGCACCACCTGACACCGGCGGAAAAGGTGGAAGCGGTTATCGAGATGAAAAGGCTTCTCAAGCCCAGAGGACGTATCGTCATCGCCGACCTGATGTTCCGCAACGCCGCCGAAGAAAGGCGTATCCGGCAGGCGCTACTGGAAGCCGGTCGCGGTGATATTCTACGGGAGTTCGAAGACGAATATCCGGGACTCTTCGAAGAACTGACGATAATTTTTACCGAAGAAGGGTTCTCCATCCAGGGGGAGAGACTCACCGAATCCATCTGGATTATCAGCGCGTTCCGCTAGACTCCTTTGTTTGAACAAAGAAGAAAAATCAAAACAAACGTTTCAATTCAATCAGGTAAATTCGGGATAATCGCCTTTAATACTTCCATACTCGCTTTCAACGCGGAATCAGCATATTCGTCATTATCAACAGTTAACTTTCCTATCATAAGAGGCCCGATTTCTTGAGCAGTGCAATACACGAAATACTGGCCTTTAATCAAAGACACACCGATATTGGGAACATCCCCGTCCTCAAAATTCTGTCGCCCTTTTATAACATCCAATCCTTCTACCTGCACCGTTTGATTGCTATAATTCCTCATAAATTTACTTTGCTCATTTTTAGCCTCGATTTCAGATACGCAATCTTCGATGACGCAGTATACATACATAATATATTCATCAAATTCAGAGCCTTCCAATGTATAGAAATTGAATGTAACGTGACGCTCTCCCTTTTCAACTTCCAGGGGAGAAATTTGAAATCCGGGAATCGTTTCTGGTATCATATCTACCGGCTTTTTCCCCTGGCAACCTCCCAAAATCAGAGGAATAACCAGCAATAGCAACAGCAATCGCTTTTTCATTTTCATGCACCTCTAATAACCATGTTATTAGTTTGCTGACATTAATATCATACGTGGGATATAGAGAAATAGAAGCGTGTGTGTATAATAATATATATGACAGATTCTGTCAAGAATAAACGGAGTGTTTCAAGTATCTTTTTAGCATACATTCCTGCTGTGTTAATGACAGGTATATTAATCAGAACTTCTGTGCTATAATATTACCGTGACCGATTTTAAGATTGTATCAGACTTTAGAATGACCGGTGACCAGCCCCAGGCGGTGGATAAACTGGTGGAGGGGCTGGAAAAGGGCTATAAGCACCAGACGTTGCTGGGCGTCACCGGCAGCGGCAAGACGTTCACCATGGCCAACGTCATCGAGAGGGTGCAGCGTCCCACGCTGGTCATCTGCCACAACAAGACCCTCGCCGCCCAGCTTTCCAGCGAGTTCAAGGAGTTCTTCCCCGACAGCGCGGTCGAGTACTTCGTGAGCTACTACGATTATTACCAGCCGGAGGCGTATATCCCGCATAAGGACCTGTACATCGAGAAGGACGCCGACATCAACGAGGAAATCGATAAACTGCGACACGCCGCCACCCACGCCCTGTTATCCCGGCGGGACGTACTCATCGTGGCCTCGGTGTCATGTATTTACGGACTGGGGGAGCCGGGGGAGTACCAGGGATTCGTCGCTACCTTAAAGAAAGGGCAAAAGTACGGCCGGCAGCAGCTATTACGCCAGCTCGTTGACATGCAGTACGGCCGCAACGAACTCGACCTGGCGCGGGGTAATTTCCGCATCCGGGGGGACACGCTGGAGATTCAGCCTTCCTATGAGGAGCTGGCGCTGCGTATTGAGTTCTTCGGGGATGACATCGAACGCATCATGTCCCTCGACCCGCTCACGGGAGAAATCCTGAAAGAAATGGAAGAGGTGAGTATTTTCCCCGCCAAGCACTTCGTTACTTCCCGTACCATGATGACCAAAGCCATCGAGGGTATACGCGTGGAGCTTGTGGAGCGTCTCAAGGAACTAAACGAGCAGGGTAAAATCGTGGAAGCGGCGCGCCTCCAGGCCCGCACCGAGTATGACCTGGAGATGATGGTGGAGGCTGGCTATTGTTCCGGCGTAGAAAACTATTCAAGGCATCTGGCGGGAAGACCGCCGGGCAGTTCTCCCTCCACTCTGCTCGATTATTTTCCGAAAGACTTCCTGCTGTTCATCGACGAATCACACATGACGCTGCCGCAGATACGCGGCATGTACCGCGGCGACCGCTCGCGCAAGGAAACACTCGTTAACTACGGATTTAGACTCCCCTCGGCGCTGGACAACCGTCCGCTAAATTTCGACGAGTTCCAGCAATGCATCAACCAGGTGATATTCACCTCGGCGACGCCGGCGGAGTTCGAGTCCCGACACAGCCAGCAGGTGGTCGAACAACTCGTGCGACCGACGGGACTGCTGGAGCCGACTATCGAGGTCAAGCCGACGAAGGGGCAAATCGACGACCTGCTCGAACAGATAAAGACAAGCGTGAATAAGGAGAGCCGGTGCCTGGTAACCACACTCACCAAACGCATGGCCGAGGAGCTAGCCGACTACCTGGCGGAGATGGGGATAAAGACGCATTACCTGCACTCCGATGTCGATACGCTGGAGAGGGTCGAGATACTGCGGGACCTGCGTCTCGGCGTGTATGACGTGGTCGTCGGCATCAACCTGCTGAGAGAGGGACTGGACCTGCCGGAGGTCAGCCTGGTGGCTATCCTCGACGCCGACAAGGAAGGCTATCTGAGGTCGAAGGTTACGCTGATACAGACGATGGGACGGGCGGCCAGACACATCGACGGACACGTCATCATGTACGCGGACACGGTAACGAAGTCCATGCGGGAAGCGATAGACGAGACGGTGCGGCGGCGGAAAATCCAGGAGGACTTTAACCGCGAGCACGGCATCACGCCGCAGGGCATACGCAAGGCGGTGCGAGACATCACCGAGCGGGTGAAGGCGGCGGCGGTAGCCGAAAAGCGTGCCGACTACACCGTGGAAACCCCGGTTACCCGCGAAGCTACGATGCGTTTGATAAAAGACCTGGAGACGCAGATGAAGCAGGCCGCCAGGGCCCTGGAGTTCGAGAAAGCGGCATTGATAAGGGACAGGATTATCGAGCTGCGCAAGGAAATGGTGATAGAGGACGGGCAGCAGTTCGTTAAAACCAAGGAGAGCAGGAAATGACACCGAAAAGTAAAGAAGAAGCGGTAAAAACGGTGAGGGAAAAAGCTCAGGAAAACATGATGAAATACGGCAGCTGAGCCTACAGCACCGTTCTTGCGTTGCAGGACACGTTCGATTTGAAAGACGAGGCTCTACTGAAAGCCTCCGGCGCTCTAACCGGGGGAATCGGCGGACTGGCCGATGCCTGCGGTTCTATGATAGGCGCCACCCTGATACTGGGAGCAGTGTGCGGGCGGGGACGGCAGGATGATGGTGATAAGGGCATGGAAAAGCTCGGGGAATCTATACGGCAGGCGGCTGATTATTACAGATGGTTCAAGCGGGAAAATGGCACCGTGAACTGCCGCAGACTCCTCACCCGGTTCGGCAACGGCACTTTTTACGACTTCGGCGACCCGGAGCAGGCCAGGGCGGCCTGGGATGCCGGCGTGGGGCAGAAATGCGTCGAACTGGTGCAGAAGAACGCCGCCAGGGCGGCGGAGACACTCTGGGACGAACTGCACCCGGGGAAGTGATGGCGAACGAGCCGAAAGAGAACAGTACGGAAAAGACCCGCCAGGAGGCGCGGGAGGAAAAGCTGCGCAAGAAGAAGCAGAAGATAAAGCAGCACGGCAAGGGGCTGGGGAAGATATACGAGGATGTGGTGAGGAAGAGGGGGAGGGAGAAGTGAAACAAAAGTTCTTAAATTATTGCATATTTGTTTTTTTAGATGTATAATCTCAACCAAGATGGCCTTGATATTTGACGAAATAGGCTACTGGTCGGAAATCAAGCTTGATATAATCAAACGATATGCCTCGGAATATTCCAAGATTCTATCTAAGAGGAAATTACACCACGTTTACATAGATGCCTTCGCAGGTTCAGGTAAACATATTTTAAAAACTACTGGTGATTTCGTGTCTGGAAGCCCTGAAATCGCTTTAAACATTAAACCACCATTTAAAGAATTTTATTTTATTGATATTGATGGGGTTAAAGCAGCTGAGTTAAGGAAAATTATAGCAAATCGACCTGAAGGTCATGTTTTTAAAGGCGATTGTAATAAAAGACTTTTAACAGACGTATTTCCAAAAGTAAAAAGGGGAGATTATCGCCGGGGACTTTGTTTACTTGACCCTTATGGACTAGATTTGAATTGGGAAGTAATTAAGACGGCCGGGATGATGGAAAGCATTGAAATATTTTTAAATTTCCCGGTTATGGACATGAACCGAAATGTATTTTGGAGTAATTCTAAAGGTGTAGATCCAACAGATATTATACGCATGAATACCTACTGGGGAGATGATTCCTGGAAAAAGGTTGTATATCGTACAACTCCGAACCTTTTTGGAGAAATTGTCGAAATTAAAGAAAATAACACGACAATTGCTTTAGCATTTCAAAAACGTCTAAATCAAGTAGCTAATTTCAAGTATGTCCCTGAACCTATTCCTATGCGAAATTCCAAGGGTGCAATAATATACTACCTATTCTTTGCTTCACCTAATAAAACGGGAGAGAAAATAATAAAACACATATTTACAAAATATCGTGAACGAGGGATAAGATAATGTCATTATCATCAGCTATTGAATGGACTGATTCCACGTGGAATCCTGTTACCGGATGTACAAAAATTAGTTCTGGATGTGCTAACTGCTACGCTGAACGTCTGGCACAACGTCTGCAAGCTATGGGTAATCCGAGTTATAAAAACGGTTTTTGTGTTACTTTACATGAAGATGCACTGGAACTACCTTTGAAATGGAAGAAACCACAAACTATATTTGTAAATTCAATGAGCGACCTATTTCATGAGGTTATTCCCATAGAATTCATATTACGTATTTTTGATACTATGCATCGAGCTAACTGGCACCATTTCCAGATTCTTACCAAAAGGTCTGACAGGATGCTTGAACTCAGCCCAAAGCTACCCTGGGCATCTAACATTTGGATGGGTGTTACGGTTGAAGATAATAATTGTATATATCGTATTGAGCACCTGAAAAATACCGATGCGAAGGTAAAATTTTTATCATTAGAACCACTTCTTAGCCCGATAACGAACTTAAAATTAGACGGTATAGACTGGGTAATTGTTGGTGGAGAATCTGGACCAAAAGCGAGACCAATAGGTAAAGAGTGGGTTATTGACATCAAAAATCAATGTCAAAGTGAAAAGGTACCGTTTTTCTTTAAACAGTGGGGCGGAATTAATAAGAAAAGGGCGGGGAGAGAACTTGAGGGACGTATATGGAACGAGACTCCGTCTCTTTTACCTAGCACTCAATTATCTTTTTAGACTACCATTTTCTCCCTACCACTTTTTTACCAGCACACCAATGAATCCAGGAAGAGCTGTTTTAAGTCGTCCGGGGTGAAGGGGCGGGGCGAAAGACCGATAACCCTCTGCTGCGGCAGAGTGCCTGCCACCAGTTTATCGACATCTGCGGGGGTATAGCCGACGGCACCGAGACCATTGGGAATCCCCGTTTTCCGCATGAGGGCGATGACTGCCCCGGCGAGTATGTCACCGGCATCATCAGAACTTGCACCCGCAGTATCCACACCCATTAGCCGGGCAGCCTCCAGGTGCCTTTCCGGATTTGCCGGCGCCGTAAAGCGAAAGACGGCGGGGGCGCAGAGAATCACCGACATTCCGTGGGGTATAATCGGGTGGTCAACGGCGTAACCGTCAGGCTTGTATCCGCGCACCATCCCGGATACGGGGTAGGACATGCCGTGGGGCAGATGGACCCCGGCGTTGCCGAAGCCGATACCGGCAAAGGTAGCCGCCATAAGCATCCGGCTGCGGGCTTCATCATCGGCAGGGTCATTAATTACCTTAATCATATTCGCGCTGACAATCTCGATAGCCCGGGCTGCCCAGATGTCGCTTATGGGGTTGGAGCCCTGGTAGGTCGGCCTCAGGCGGGGGTTCTCCGGCGCCGGACGCCGGTCAAAGGGAAGGGCGGTGTACGACTCGATGGCATGGACCAGAACATCGAAGCCTGTACAGGCGGCGACTATTCCCGGGAGAGTGCGCGTATTCCGGGGGTCGACGATAGCGAGGGTGGGTTTTATGGCCCGGCTGGCGATACCTGTCTTGGCATGCATGGCGACGATATCGAAGATGGCTATACCCGTCGTTTCACTGCCCGTCCCCGAAGTTGTGGGAACACAGGCCAGCGGTTTGAGGGGGCCGGGCACAGGGACCGCCCTGCCGATGGGGGCGTTGACATATTCCAGGAAATCAGCCGGGTAGGTGGAGTAAAGGTCGGCAACCTTGGCAGTATCCATGCTGGAACCACCGCCGACGCCGATAAAGCCATCGAACTTACCCTCCACCGCGAAATCGATAGCTTCTTTCAGGGAAGCGTCCGAAGGCTCGACGCGGGTACCATCGAATAAAACGGCTTCCAGCCCTTCATCCTTGAGCGATTGCAGGACCGTCCCGACCGGCGGCATGGCAGCCAGGTTGCTGTCGGTGACCACCATGACCCGGTGGGCACCGAGTTCTTTCATATCGAAGCCGATTTCCCGGGCAGCGCCGAAGCCGAACTTGATATTAGCCGAGCTGATGTTAATCACCGATTCAAAAGGCATAGACTAAATCCCCCCGGAAATATAGTCGGAGAGATATTTAACCTCGGCGCGGGTCTCTTCCAGCTTAACGCCCAGCAGGTCACGCATGGAAATCATGCCGACTACCTTCCGTTCATCAACGATGGGCAGGTGGCGAATCCTCTCACTTTTCATCACATTTATAGCGTAATCAAGGTCGTCCTCGGCGCTGCCGACGCTACCTCCGCCGCCGACTCCAGCGGCACTGTCGCCAGTCGTTTCCCGCGCGTGATCCGGTCGCAGCGCTTGAAGACGATCTTCCGCAGCCAGCTCGGAAACGCCATCGGCTCTCGCAGGTTGGCAAGGCACTGATACGCCTCCACAAAGGCCTCCTGCGCCGCATCTTCCGCCAGCCCGAAGTCCCCGAGAACCGAGTAGGCGTACCCGTAGGCCATATCCTGGAACCGCCGAACCACCCGCCCGTACGCCTCCAGATCACCATCCCGCGCCGCTTCGACTAATGTCTTCCACTCCTGCACTGCACGTCATCCTGAACTTGATTCAGGACCTACTTGGCCCTCTACTCACACGGTCCCAATCCACCGGCCGGAGGTTGATTCCCCATTCCCCATTC
>CAYNDI010000072.1:0-9839 GCA_964395955.1 uncultured Dehalococcoidaceae bacterium | reverse complement strand
CGGGGTCCCAGGCCCAGTACCCGCCCCAGCCCAGCTCGTTATAAGACCACCACATCCCCACGATGTTGCCGATGCCCAGCGTACACCAGGCAAACAGCGCCCAGCGCCGGACGAGGCTGCTCTCCCGGGTGCCCGGCGCGCGGTCGATAAGCGCTGCCACGACCAGAGCAAACACTATAGCAAAGCCGGCAAAGCCGATATACAGCAGGGGAGGGTGTATCAGCATACCGAAGTTCTGCAGCAGTGGATTCAGGCCGAAACCGTCGGCGGAAGGGGAGGAATTGGAGGCGAATACGTTTGCCCCGAATGTCACCAGAGAGATATAAAAAATCTCTATCACGGCTAGAATGGCGATGGCATAAGAAATAGTCTGCCGGTTATTACCTCTCGTTTGTAAAACCAGCAAAGCTGAAAAAAGAGAAATCAGCCATCCCCACAGGAACATCGAGCCGGCTTTGTCGGCGTAAAGAGCGCTTAAAGTATACAAAGAGGGAAGGTCCCGGCTGGTGTGTTCCGCTACAATCCTGACGCTGTAGTCATGTGTAAAAAAGGCGTATAAAAGAAGGGCTAGCGCCAGTGTGTAAAGTCCGAATACGATAAGAACACCGCTCCGGGCACTCTTATAAAGACGTACGGATGCCGTTCGGGCACCGGTTATAGCAGCCACGGCCGCAAACACGGCGGCTGGGAGAGCTATCATTAAGGCGATACGCCCGACTTCTGTCATTTATCAACGCTATTCTAAATCTATAGATTCATATTTTGAGGGGCACTTTAAAATAAGCTGGGTCGCCCGGAAAATACCATCGGAGTCGTATTTACCTTCGACCAGCAGACTGGAGTCTGCTTTGAATCCGGCCGGCTGAGCCCCGTTGTAGATAACCGGCATGTTTTTACCGCCCTCGGTAATCGTAAATTTAAGCTCGAGTTCTTCAGCATCCCATTCAACGGATTTATCGGCTATTTTTCCGGCTATGCGTATGCTGGTATCGGCAAGTTCAGTGCTTCTATCGTAGAATTCGCTTACGGTAACATAGTAGCTGACCGAACTGCCCAGACTTAAATACAAAAGATATATTACCGCGATTAATACTATGGCACCGCCGATTATATACTTCTTTTTCATTATTCCGGAATCATTTGAGTGTGAGTCCCAGTCTCAAGTTTACTGTGGAAATAATTGACCTGTCAAACAAGACAGGTGTTGACTTAGGCTACCCCAGTATGGTATCATCCATGCTGGAATGTTCTGTAGTACTGAAACAGGTTCTAATGGTACTGACGTTTTCTCTACTTTCCATTCTTTGTTCTTTCTATCCGCTGGTTTTATCCGGCAGTCGTATGAAGAGACCTGCCGTTTTTCAAACCGGTGTTTATATAATCAAGTATTATCAATAACGAACAGGGAGGATTACTGATGCGTTCAAAACTATGGTTTAATTTAGTTTCGGTTATCGTGCTGCTGGCGCTCCTGCTGACGATGCCGTTGCTTTCCGCCTGCGGCGGAGATAATGAACCGACAACGACACCGACTTCTTCGCCGACCCCTTCGGCTACAGCGCCGGTAGCCGAAAAAACGGAGTTTGAGGTAGTTAAAGGTGCCGTTGCAGACTACCTGACCCATATCGCCCCAAATATCAAGGCTGCCGACCTCAATATAAGAATCGCCGAGGGCGATGCCCCTTATATTGTCAGCCTGCGCAGCGCTGAAGACTATGCCAAAGGGCATATCCCCGGTGCCGTCAATCTGAAGTTCGGTGACCTGACGACACTCCCCAAGGATAAAGAGATTCTGGTCTACTGCTACACCGGTCAATCGGCTTCCTTTGCCGCCGCCACACTCGGCGTGCTGGGTTACGATGTGACCAACCTGCTGCACGGCATGTCTTCTTGGTCGGATGATCCCGCCGTGTACGTCTCACGCTTCGACCCGGCCACGGGTCAGGGCAGCTTTAATACCGAAACCGCTGCTAACACCGGCGGCTCTTACAGCCCGCCCGCGCTGGAGAACACGGCTTCCAGCGATGCGGCTGATATCGTCCTGGCCGCCGCGAAAACCGTTGCCCCCAAGTATATTACCGCCGCCGACCTCAACATGAAGATTGCCGAAGGCGAAGATATGACCGTTATCGACCTTCGGGCTGCGGAAAACTATGCCGCCGGGCATGTCCCCGGGGCGATCAATGTGGGACTGGCGGCCCTGGCCGACAATCTCGCTAAAATCAACCCCGACGCTCCGGTATACCTGTACTGTTACACCGGCCATTCGGCGGCCCAGGGGACCGCCCTGCTGGAAATGCTCGGATATGATGCCTATAGCATCAAGTTCGGTATGTGCGGCTGGAGTTCGGACCCGGCGATTAATGCCGGTAAGTGCTTCAATCCTGACAGCGCCGCGGGTTACGCAACAGAACAGTAAAATCGTATAAATCTCCTGCCTGTCCGGGGTTTACCGCTCTGCGGCAGGCAGTATAAATAAAATACCAGTTGTAATATAAAAAGGCTAGCGAATGGAGTAGCCAATGAAGAGACTGGTTACGGCGGTTGCCGTCCTGCTATGCATGATTGCTTTAGTCGCCGTAGGGTGTACTAACAGAAATCTGATTGGCCTTTCGCCGGAGGCGGAACAGGCGGCTGTCAATACCTGTGTTGCCTGTCATACCAACAAAGACATACTAAAAAAGCTGGCTTCGCCGGAAGAAGAAACCAAGTCAGAGGCGACCACGGGCGAAGGCTGAGGCGGAGATTTACCTCCGTTGGAGGTTTGGGAAAAGGTCTTCGTCAAGGATGCCGAGTTCCTGCAAAGCACCCATGGGAAAGTTGGCTGCGTTATCTGCCACGGCGGCGATAGCCTTGAGGAAAATAAAGACCTGGCGCACACAGGTGTGGTTATCGACCCGTCCGAGGGCAACTGCAACACCTGCCACATGGACGTCGCCCATGTTAACGAGATGAGTCTCCACACCAATCTCACCGGATTCAAGACTGCCCTTGAAGCCAGGGGCGGCGACGTGTCGGAGGGCTCACCGCTGGCCGAGGCAATGGAAAACCATTGTAACGAATGCCACACCTCCTGCGGGCAATGTCATGTAAGCCGACCGGATGAACTTGAAGGCGGTCTCGTTTCCGGTCACAAGTTCCGTGAGACTCCGTCCATGCAGTACAACTGTATCGCCTGTCACGGCTCGCGCGTCGGTGATGAATACCTTGGCAATAACGAGGGCATCCCGGCCGATGTCCACTGGACCCAGGAGACAATGCTCTGTACCGATTGCCACACCGATGTGCTGCACGGTTCCGGTGAGACGGCCGATACCCGTTACGATAATCCGAATGCCGCTAGCTGCGAAGACTGCCATGAGGACGTCTGGACAAATACCGATGGCAATCCCCAGCACGAGCAGCACCTTGGCGACCTGTCCTGCCAGGTCTGCCACTCGATAGCCTACAAGAACTGCTACGGCTGCCACGTCTCCATCGACCCCGAGGGACTGCCCTGCCGAACCAGCGAGCCTTCTGTCATGCAGTTCGAAATCGGCAACAATCCGCTGCGTTCCTCGGAAAGGCCTTATCAATATGTAGTACTCCGCCACGTGCCGACCTGTTCCGGTACCTGCGATTACTACGGCGAGAGTCTGTTCCCCGATTTTGATTCCGTTTCCACCTGGAAATATGCTACTCCGCATAATATACAGCTTAATACTCCTCAGAACGAGAGCTGTGATGCCTGTCATGGCAACAGCGATTTATTCCTGACCCAAGAAGACATCCTGGATGAGGAAAAGACAGCTAATGAAGATGTCATCGTCAACGAATTTCCTGAAACTGTAGGGAAGTAATTATTATATGGAGATAAGCCGTAAGGATTTCCTCAAAGGTGCTGCCGGGGCAACCGGCCTGCTGTTATTGAAGCCGGCCTCCAAAGCCCTGGCAAAAGATTCGCAGACCGGTCAGGGCATGGCCATGCTGATTGACGTTAATAAATGCGTGAGTTGCTGGTGGTGCTATGCCGCCTGCAAAGAGTACAACAAGCTGCCGGAAACTGCCAAGCCAGACCTGTCCGACCCCCCGGAGCTTTCTCCTGAAGTCTGGACGACCCTTCACCCGGTACAGAAAGATGGCGAATGGATATCCAGAAAGAAGGCATGTAACCACTGTACCGAGGCCGCCTGTGTCGAGGTCTGCCCCACCGGAGCTTTGAGTTATAACCCGATGGGTTTCGTCCAGTACGATAGAGAGAAATGTTCCGGCTGTGGTTATTGCGCCGAATTCTGTCCCTTTGACGTACCGCAAATGGAGGTAAATAAAGTAACCGGTGTGGCTATCATGAATAAATGCACCTTCTGTCATGACCGTGTTACCGCGGGTGAACAGCCTGCCTGTGCCGCCGCCTGCACCACCGGAGCCATCAAGTACGGTAAACGTGCCGAATTAGTTACCGAAGCGGAAGAAAGGGTTACCGAGTTGAATCAACAGGGTGTTCCGGCCTCGGTTTACGGTGTTAATGAACTGGATGGCTTGCATGTGATGTACGTCCTTAATGACACCCCGGAAGTATACGACCTCCCCGCCGATCCCCAGGTACCCGCTGCCAGTACCGTCCGTGATATATTTAAGTGGGTCGGTTCCGGACTGGCGATCGCCGCCGTGGCCGGCTTCGGATTTAACTATCTGGTAGCCCGGCTGAGAATGAGAAGGGAAGCAAAGTAATGACGGAAGCAAGAGCGGTCGAACGTTTTAAGAAACGTACCATCTGGTTTCACTGGATTCATACTACGGCTTTTCTGGTATTGCTGGTTACCGGGGCGATTTTGTTTTTCCCCGGTCTGGGCGGTCCCGCCGCGGGTGGTATTACCAGGTCTATCCATCGTATCGCCGTGGTGTTCTTCGTCGGGGCGCCGATAGTGTATTTCATTCTTAATCCTAAAATGTCGTTAAAATTCATTAAAGAAACTTTTACGTGGGGCAAGGATGATATCCAGTGGGTATACCGCGCTCCCGATTATTATTTCGGTGGTGATGAGGAGAAAATGGCGCCGCAGGGACATGTAAATACCGGACAAAAGATGTGGCAATTCATCGTGCTGGTTACCGGAATCCTTTTTATAGTATCCGGCTTTTTCATGTGGTTCCTCAAGGATACTCTATCACCGGGGTTTTTCCAGTGGTTCGTGATTGTTCACGACATTGCTTTTGTTGTGGCTTTATTAATGTTGCTAGTGCACATTTACCTGGGGGTTATCCATCCGCGGATGACGGAGTCGCTTCGTTCGATGTGGGATGGCAAAATCTCAAAGAATTATGCCAGAGACCACTACGGTAAGTGGTACGATGAAGTTGCTAAGCGAAAGAGCTAACAGATTGCTCCTGGCGAATGCTTGAATCCCTTGATCTATTGGATTGATATTTTATCTATTCGCCTAAATGAACCCGGCCCCACACGCCTACTACCCGTACCATGGATTCATATACATCCGGGTCGGACTTGCTGCCCCCAGGAGTACAAATTTTTATATAGTTATTCAGCACCAGTGCCCCAACGCTGTCAATGGCTGAACGGACTGCCGCTAACTGGGTAACGATACTCTCACATTCACGTTCCTCAGCGACCATTTTTTGAAGACCGCGTAACTGTCCCTCTATCCGCTTGAGCCGCCTGACTATTGCTTCTCTTGTCACTTCGGTTGTCTTATCGTTTGCCATGTTATCCTCCGTTAAGGATCATTAACAAAAATATTTTCTCCCGTTATTTTACCTTAGAAGCTCGGAAAATCCAATGAAGGGTATTGACATCGGTAAAGAGGAATGATATGCTATACCCCAGTAGGGTATCTTCGGCTTAGTTACCCTAATGCTCCAGTGAATTGCCCGACTCGACGCTGAGTCGGGTGATTCATTTTTACTCACCCTTTCGAGTCCGCTCGCTTCCGAAATCTTATAATCCCCGAGATAATGTTCATTCTCGGTACTTTTTGCATATAATCCCGATAGTCATTACCAAATCGCTCGATAAGGCGCTCTTCTTCCCATCTGGTGCTCAGGTAGATGATGATAACTCCGGGGATACCCAGGACGACGAATATCCAGTGAGGATAGAGTAACAGCGTCGTGATGAATAATGCCAGAATTCCCCCCAGGTACTGCGGGTGCCTGACGACGGCATATATACCGGTATCAACCACTTTTGTCGTATTAACAAATGATTTTCCCCTGGGCACGGCACCCCGACGGGGGAACATGACTATTGGTGCCATTACCAGTATCATGCCGACCGCCCATACTATCCATCCCATAATGAACAAGGGCAGGTAGAAACAAGTATCTAAAAAACCTGTGAGAACGAGGGGATTTGCCGGGAAACAGGCGATACACAGGATAGTGAGAACTATCATCCAGAATGTTTCTTGTGCATTGTGTACTTTCATTACTTCTTAACTTATAGCAAATTAGCTTCAAAGTGATTAAAAAAAAATACCTGTTAGCAGACCTCGGAACCGGGGGTCGTGGGTTCGAATCCCTCCAGGCGCGCCATTTCAAGGAAGCCATGAATACCTGACTCATTCATGGCCCGTATTTCGTGGCGTTCGACCCTTGAGATAATAACCGCGTCAACAGGGTTACGAACCAATATACCCATTTTCACAGCATTTTGCAAGGCCGTATGCAAACACACAATTTGGTGCCTAACCGCCCGGGAAGTTAAACCGCCCTGCCCAAGTGCCAAAAAGCAGTTCCTTTGTTTTCGTCGTCAGCTTTAAGTGGTCTAAAAGACTGGAGCCGACGCCCTTTCCCCGGTAGCTGGGTAACACAATTGAACAATTATGATTTCAGTCTGAAGGATAGTTCAAAAGTTCTGTCTACCGTACGGTACCGCCCATCACTCATTCAGGTAACGTCATTACCACACTTTGGCTTCAATTTTTGAGTTATTATCTTAATCTCGGTTATTCCAGCCGGTATATATGGCAATACCATAACCTCACTATAAATATTTTTCAATATGACATACAGGTGTCAGCTATAGACAGGTATAATAGAGAAAACGAAATGCATCATTAAGCACATCTCAAGGATACTTTGACGGTCCTCTTTCGTAATTCTTGACCTGCCTGTTTGATGGTCATATATTATAAAGACCAATTTGTTAAGGATAGAATGGAGAATTGATATGAAAAACTACGAGTATCACCGTATCGGGCATCTGTCGGAACAACTGGAGGTTACCGGGATTGACCGTGAGATAATCGACCGGATTATGGAGGGTGGTGATGGAATTCTTCGTAAAACCAGTCCTGAGAAAAAGGCTGACTGGTTTAGGGGAGCCATGCTCAGAATGAACAAGCTCCTCGATGTTGAGACCCGAAAAGTCGTACGTGAGGGCTGCGCCTGCTGTCTGGGAGGGCAACGATTGAAGATCTCTAAGGGAATCGCGAAGGAGTATGAGTCCCTGGAAGAAAGAATAAAAGCCGCCAACAAGGCAAATTACGTCGGTAGCGTCATGATGCAGGAAAACGGAGAAATCCTCGTACGCTTTAATCTTCAAAGTCATGAACCTTACCGGTGTTATTGCCTGCCGAAGGCTGAAAAACCGCTGCCAATTACCTACTGCTATTGCTGCGGAGGCCATGTTAAACACCATTTAGAGATTGCCCTCGGCAGGAAGCTGGATTGCACCACGCTTTCCTCGGCCCTTTCCAGCGGGGGTAAAAAGCCCTGCACCTTTAGCTTCCGGATAATAGAATAGGGTTTAGGAGGAGGGGGACATATGATCGAAATACCAGAAGCAGAAAGTCTGGCAAGGCAGCTTACCGAGACAGTCAAGGGCAAGAAGATTACGGGAGTAGTCGCCGGTCTCTCACCGCATAAGTTCGCGTTTTACTACGGCGACCCGAAGGATTACGATGCTCTACTGCGCGGAAAAACCATCGGTACAGCCGTAGCCCGCGCCGGCATGGTGGAAATACCGGCTGGTGATGCCGTGCTTGTATTTGGTTGTGTATCTCCAAGGTTTCATACCAGAGATGAAAAGCGTCCCCGGAAACACCATCTGCTGATAGAATTCGAGGATGGCACTGCCATCAGTGCCACCGTTCAGTTGTACGGCGAATTATACTGCTTCAAGGAAGGTGACTTTCATAATCCCTATTACGATGTTGCCAGAGCCAGGCCTTCCCCTCTGTCAGATGAGTTTGATTGGGCATATTTTAGTCGTCTCATCACTTCTTCTGATGTTCAGAAATTGAGTGTCAAGGCATGCCTCGCCACCGAGCAGAGGATACCCGGTCTGGGTAATGGTGTTTTACAGGATATCCTCTACAACGCCAGGATTCATCCGAAGCGGAGAGTAGAAACACTTTCCGATGCTGAGAGAGAGACCCTTTTCCACTCCGTGAAGTCTACTATCAAGGAGATGACGGCACAGGGAGGCAGGGATACCATAAAAGACCTGTTCGGCAAACCGGGAGGGTACAGGACCAGAGTCAGTCAGAATACTGTAGGCAAACCCTGCGCGGCATGCGGCGGCACGATTATCAAACAACCGTACCTGGGAGGCAGCATATACTTCTGTAATGGGTGTCAGAAGATGTAGTGCTAAAGCTGTTTTTCGAGCTCAGCTTAACGTTTACGTATTTTATACCTTTTTCTTGTAAGAACAGTATACTCAGTGAACGAAGAGTTGGGAGGGACAGAAGTAACCTTGTTTACAGCTGTCTTAATCTCGGGTCCATTTTATCGCGAATCCAGTCACCCAGGAAGTTCCCCGATAATACCACCAGGCCGATGGCAAGACTGGGGAATAGAGAGATCCACCAGGCGGAGGCAAATTTATCCCGGCCCTCGGATACCATTGCACCCCATGTCGGTGTTGGGGGCGGAACCCCGGCCCCGAGGAAGCTTAAAGAAGCCTCCACTAGAATCACCAGCCCAACACTCATCGTCATCAACACCACTAATGTGTTGACTATATTAGGAAAGATATGCTTTATTAATATCGTAGATGGTGAACTGCCGATAACCCGTGCCTGTGCTACGAAGTCCTCCTCGCGTAGTTTAATGATTTCTCCGCGTATCATGCGTGCGTAAGGAGCCCAACCAAGCGCCGATAGCGCCAGGACGACAGTGAAGAAACTCGGCCCGAGGGCTACGCCGAGAAGTAGCGCAATCAAAAGGGCAGGAAAGGCAAGCGCTGCGTCCGTTACCCTCATCATAAAAGCGTCGATACGCCCTCCTATATACCCGGCTAACATTCCTAACATAGTTCCGATGACGCTGCAAATCGCGATAACCAGTAACGCGACACTTAATGAAATTCTGGCGCCGTAAAAAATGCGAGTGAGGATGTCTCGACCCAGGTTGTCTGTTCCCAGAAGATGGGCTGTGCTCCCTCCGCTCATGAAGAAGGGTGGCGTAAGTCTGTCTACCAGCGACATCTCGTCCGGCAGGTACGGTGAAATTACATCGGCAAATATGGCGACAAATACCATGACGGTCATGATGGCAATAGGGATAACCGGAAACCTGCAAAAGGCTTTCCAGTATTTTACTACCTTACTCACTAATCCAACCTTTTCTGTACATGAACCAATATAATAATTAACGTCTTATGCGCGGGTCAACGTACCCGTACGTAATATCCACCAGCAGATTCACGGCAAGAACTACGACAGCTACTAAAAGTACCGTCGCCTGTACCACCGGGTAATCACGTGATATTACCGCTTCTGCCAGTAGCCGTCCGATACCCGGCCAGGCGAAAACAGTTTCAATTATCACGGCGCCGGTAACAATCGTACCAAAGGATATGCCGGCGGCAGTCAGCAGGGGTATTATTGCATTTC
>CAYNDI010000071.1:0-9962 GCA_964395955.1 uncultured Dehalococcoidaceae bacterium | reverse complement strand
AAGATCAAGTCTCTTGGTCTTGTGATAAATCTATTAGCGAAGCTGCTTGACTCTTGTTGAATCTTTGCAGAATCTACCTTCTCAATGCTTTTCTTTGCTGCTATGCGTAGCTTCTTCTTTTCACGTTTCCTCTCTTCACGTTCCTTATCTTTACGTGTCTTTGTCATTTGTCTAACGACCTTATAATATATAGTTTTTTACACGTAAAATAGATTATGTAAATTTATCTTTTAGGGGTCAAGCGTCGCGTGTTACGCCAGCCGGAAAGCCGCGACAGCCCCTTGACGAGTGAGGCATCCGGGATGGTCAGGGACAATCGTACGTAGCCCTCACCGCTCCGGCCGTACCCTACTCCGGGAGTGACCGCCACACCCACCTGCTCCAGCAAGTCATTGGTAAAGTCTACGGAGTCATAGCCTTCCGGTACTTTAGCCCAGATATAAAGGCTGGCTTTGGGCACCGTTACCTGGAGTCCGATATTTTCCAGTACCTCGCAAATAAGGTCGCGGCGCCTCTGATAAGTAGTATTATGCTCGGAGATACAGTCCTGCGGTCCCGTTAAAGCCTCGATGGCCATGTACTGGATAGCCTGGGGAATCCCGGAATCCAGGTTCGATTTCAGCGTCCGCAGCGCCCCGACAATTCCGGCGTTGCCGACCACCATGCCGATACGCCAGCCGGTCATGTTATAACTCTTGGAGAACGAGTGAAACTCCACGCCGGTGTCTTTAGCCCCCTCCGCCTGCATCAGGCTGGGCGGCTCATACCCGTCGAAAGCCACCTCCGAATAAGGTCCGTCGTGGCAGATGATAATATCGTGCTTGGCAGCAAATTCAACTGCCCTGTTATAAAAATCAAGGTCAGCCACGGCGCCGGTAGGATTATTGGGGTAGTTAATCCACAGCACTTTGGTCTTTTGCAGGATATCTTCACGGATGCCGTTCAGGCTGGGCAGGAAACCGTTGCTTTCTTTAAGGTTAAGGTAGTAAGGCCGGCCGCCGGCCAGCTGCGTGCCGATAGCGTAGACCGGGTAGCCGGGGTCCGGCACCAGGGCGGTATCCCCGGGGTCGATAAGGCAAAAGGCGATGTGCCCGATGCCTTCTTTGGAGCCGATGAGCGGCAGTACTTCGGTCTCCGGGTCAAGTGAAACACCAAAGCGTTTGTTATACCAATCGGCGATAGCCTGGCGTAACTCGGGTAGTCCCGCCGATTCGGGGTAGCGATGGTTAACCGGGTCCCGGGCTGCCTGGCAGAGCCCGTTAATGATATGGGAGGGCGTCGGCATATCGGGGTCACCGATGGCGAAACTGATTATATCTTCGCCTTTGGCTTTTTTCTCGGCAATTTTCTTATTAATCTCGACAAATAAATATGGCTTCAGGTTTTCGATTCGTCTGGCTATTTTCACAATTCACACCTCAATCTGGCCATTTACCTTCAAAAACTATCTCCGCCGGTCCTCCCAGCACTACGTCACCGTTGCCATTCCATTCGACATTGAGTGTGCCGCCGGGGAGCTTGATATCCACCCTGGACTCGGTGTAGCCGAGTAATTTCGAAGCAACGATGATGGCACAGGCGCCGCTGCCGCAGGCCTGTGTTTCTCCGGCCCCTCTCTCCCAGAAACGCGCCTCCAGATGCCTTCGGTCAAGAACCCGCGTTATCTCGAAGTTAGTGCGGTTGGGGAATACCGGCAGGTGTTCCACCAGCGGCCCGACCTCTGTCAGCGGGAAATCTGCTACCGGACTGCTGCAGAAGTAGACGGCGTGGGTATTCCCCATCGAGACAAGGTTGAGCGTCAGGTCGATGTCCTTGACCGTGACCTTGTAACTCAACATTTCATTTATGTCAACTGCCCTACCCTCACCGGGCTTGAGAATAACGGGGATTTTATCGGCGGAGAATCGGGGCTTACCCATGTTGACCCGGAATATTACGATTTTACCGTCTTTTTTCTCCGGTTTAATGCGGTTGACGGCGGCTACCGTCTCAATGGTCATTTCTTCAGTATCCGGTTTAGCCAGTCCCTTTTCCAGTACATACCTGGCAATGCACCTGATACCGTTGCCGCAGGTCTCGCCTTCGGAGCCGTCGGTACCAAAAATACGTATGGCGAAATCGGCTTTGTCCGAGGGCAGCAGTATTATCAGGCTATCGGCGCCGATACCCAGATGGCGATCGCATACGGCTACGGCCAGCTTTGGCCAGTTGCGCGTCATTCTACGCGCATCCACGATGATAAAATCATTGGCAGCACCCTGCATCTTGGTGAAATCCATCTCCTATCTCTCTTCCTGTTCCGGTTTATTTGCTTTCAAGGAACTCCCTGAGCACTCTTTCGATTTCATCTTCTTGATGATGTACAACGTCGAACCAGTGTATTTTCTCGTCATCGCGCCGGAACCAGGCATACTGGTGACGTATAAAACGGTGGGTCTCCGTCTTGATTTTCAATCGGGCTTCTTCCAGGGGGAGCTCATCTTTTAATACCTGCCCTATCTGCCGGTAGCCGATGCCGGACATGGACGGTAAGTCTAAATCATACCCCATTTCCTGTAATTTTTCCACTTCCCGGACAAAGCCGTGTTCTATCATCTCATCCACTCTCCGGTCTACCATGCGATAGAGTTCGGTACGGTCGGCGGTCAAACCTATGATGAATGGAATGAAATCAGGGGCTTGCTTGCGTCCGAGCCGGGAAAAGGCCTTTCCGGTCCCGGCATGCACCTCAAGTGCGCGAATTACACGGCGCACATTACGGCGGTCAATTTTTGCTGCCGCTTCAGGGTCGGCGGCGACAAGTTCTTCATATATATCATCAATGCTTCTTTCGGCAGCTCTTTTTTCTGCATTATACCTGAATTCGGAGTCGGGAGTAACTTCCGGCACCTGCCACCCTTCCAGGACCGCCCTGGCGTACAAACCGGTCCCCCCCACCAGGAAAGGCAGCCGGTCACGCTGGAAAATGTCATCAATAACCTGGGTAGCCATTTTCAGGTACAGGGCCAGGCTGAAATCATCATCGGGGTCGACGATATTTATGAGGTGATGAGGAACGGTGGACAATTCTTGGGGAGACGGTTTGGCGGTGCCGATATCCATATAACGGTAGACCTGCCGGCTGTCGGCGCTGACGATTTCGCCGGAAAACAGACCGGCCAGATTGAGAGCCAGACGGCTCTTGCCGATGCCGGTGGGACCGACGATGGCAACCAGACGCTTCAACTTGTCAATCTTGTTTATCTCTTATAACTTAATACGGAAAGAATTAATATAAATTCCTTCGGAAATTCTTCAGGAAACACCGGTAACCTTCGAGGTCTGCTGCGTAATTCTCACGAAGTCATCGGCTTTGAGGCTTGCTCCGCCGACCAAGGCTCCGTCAATCTCCGCTTCTCTCATGAATTCGGCGATATTCGCCGAAGTGACACTGCCTCCGTAAAGGATACGGACGCTATCGGCAATTTCACCGCCGTGCCGGTGACGTACCAGCTGGCGGATAAAGCCGATTGTCTTGTTGGCCTGTTCGCTGGTGGCCGACTTGCCCGTACCGATAGCCCAGACCGGCTCGTAGGCAATGACCATTCCCCCGAAGAAATACAGGCGGTCGCAGGAAGCCATGAACTGGCGGGTCAGGACTTCTTCCATCTTCCCGGCTTCGTTATCCTCCAGGCTTTCTCCGATGCAGAAGATAGGCTTTATCATGTCTTTCACGGCTGCCTTGATTTTTTTGTCGATAATTTCGGGCGTCTCGCCGAAATACTGCCGTCGTTCGGAATGCCCGATGATAACGTAGTCGCACAGGCCGGCCAGCATTGGCGATGAGACCTCACCGGTATAGGCACCCTTCTCCTCGTAGAATATATTCTGTGCCCCCAGTTTCACGGAACTGCCCTTGATGACTTCTTTAACCGCCGCCAGGGACACGAAGGGAGGGCAGACCACCTTTTCCACGTTACGGACCTTGTCCAGGTCGGGCAGCATCTTTTTTACCAGCTTAACGGCATCATCTATCGTCGTGTTCATCTTCCAGTTACCGGCAATCATCGGTGTACGCATTGTTTTATCTCCTAAGCTCCGAATTTAGTCAGCTTTAAGGCGTTGGCCATTGCCAGGGGCATTATGTGAGTGGCGGCAATCCGGCCCAGTCCGCCGGTGATAAAAGCTGTTTCCGAGAACTCTTTTACGCTATCGGTGCGGCAGTATCTGGAACAGAGCAGCACCGGCACCGGGTGCCAGCTGTGGCCGCCGAGGACCGCCGGCGTTGAATGGTCGCCGGTAACCACCAGCACATCAGGCTTCAGGCCGGGCATTGCCGTGTCAACCTGTTCCAGTATTTTTACTTTGCGGTTAAAATCGCCGTCCTCGCCGGCGGTGTCCGTCCACTTGACATGCAGGAAAAAGAAATCGTATTTATTATAATTTTCCTGCAGCGCTTTAAACTCATCTTCGAGTGTAGTCCCCGCCTCAGAGACATCCATGCCCACCAGCCGGGCCAGACCCCGGTACATGGGATATACGGCGATAGCCAGGGGATTTAATTTATAAATTTCCTGCATGGTGGGGAATTGAGGTTTTTGGGCAAAGCCTCTTAATAAAATCATATTGGCCGGGTGGTGCCCGGCCAGAATTTCTTTAGCCCGGGCGACAAATTGATTTATTATATTAGCTGTACCGCTTGCTATGGCGTGTACGGCCTTAATTTCGTTAGGCTTGACCCCCGTTTGTGAAGGGTCGGACTCGGTAAGTTCGGTCTGGAGGTCTTTCCCATGGAAAACGACCACGAAGCGGTGCTCCCTGACGGGATATACATTTATATCAACTCCATCGATTGACATACCGTCAAGTAATTTACAGATTTCGGCGCTTTTCTCCGTGGCGATGCGCCCCGCCCGGCGGTCGGTAATAATGCCCTGTTTATCGACGGTACAGAAATTACCCCGCGCCGCCATATCCCCCGCTTGAAGCTCGACATCGATGCCCACGGCTTCCAGCACTCCCCGCCCGATATTGCATTCGACGGGGTCGTACCCGAACAGGGCCAGGTGCCCCGGACCGCTGCCCGGCGTAATGCCGGGGGCTACGGGGTCGGACAGGCCGCAGATTCCCCGGGCAGCCAGGGCATCGAGGTTGGGTATAAGGGCAGTCTCCAGTTCCGTCCGGCCTGTTTTCGGGTCCGGCAGTCCGCCCAGGCCGTCGATTACCAGTAGGACAATCTTCTCCGGTGAAGGTCTTGATATCTCTTTAATCAGTTCCAGATTATCCATTACTTTTTCGTACTCACTTTATCCTGCAATGATACTACACCGGGCAACTCCTCGCCACCCAGGAATTTCAATGAAGCGCCGCCGCCGGTGGAGACAAAGGTTACTTTGTAGGATAGTCCCAAGGCATCGATTACCTCGGCCGTCGAGCCGCCTCCAACGATAGTCTGAGCATCAAGCTCGGGCAGCAGCCTGGCTAACGTCTGCGTCCCTACTGCGAATTGAGGTATCTCTTCCACGCCTACCGGCCCGTTCCAGAATACGGTACGGCTGCCCAGGAGCGCCAGGCGGAATTTCTCTAAAGTCCTGGGGCCGATATCTACTATCTTTTTATCCGGCGGTATGGCATCAATCGATACTGTTTCCGCCTTAGCATTCTCATTGAGTTCGTCGGCGACAACCACGTCCACCGGCAGTACCAGACGTACGCCGCTTTTCTCGGCCTGCTTAATCAGTTCGGACGCCACCCCAATGCTTTCAACTTCAACCAGCGATGCGCCTACTTCGTAGGATTTAGCTTTCAGGAATGTCGCCGCCATGCCGCCGCCAATCAGCAGGCAGTCCACTTTATTCATGATATTCTTCAACATACTGACCTTATCGCTGACCTTGGCGCCGCCGAAAATCGATACAAACGGATGCGTCGGATTCTTCAGGATGCTGCCCAGGGTGGTAATCTCCTTTTCCAGCAGCAGACCGGCAACCGCCGGCAGGTAATGAGCGATGCCGGCTATCGAGGCATGGGCCCGGTGGGAGGTACCGAAGGCGTCATTAACAAAGATATCACCCAGGCGGGCCAGAGCTTTGGCAAAATCGGCGCTGCCGGTTTCCTCGTCGGAATGAAAGCGGAGGTTTTCCAGGAGCAGGACATCGCCGGCTTTCAGGGCTTCTACGGACTTTTCTACCTCCGGTCCGATGCAGTCCACGGCTACACCTACCTGCTGCCCCAGAATCTGGGAGAGGCGCTGGGCCACCGGCGTCAGACGGAGTTCATTAACGTATTTCCCCCTGGGCCGGCCCAGATGAGAAATCAGGATAACCCTGGCATTGCGTTCAACCAGGTACTTAATCGTCGGCAGCGCGGCCCGGATACGGCTGTCATCCGTAATGGCGCCGGTCTTGATATCCATGGGCACATTGAAGTCGACGCGGACCAGGACTCTTTTTCCGGTTACCTCGATGTCCCTGACGGTCATCTTGTCCATGCATTACTCCGGATTCTGGTTAACTTGAGAAAAATACCAGTCTATTCCGACACTCCCCTGCCCTGCTATTACACGAAATACGAAGATTATTTATCAAGTACTCTTGGCTTTATCCTTGACCGCTGGTGATGGGCCGGTGGCATATCCCGGGAACAGCTCCATTACTTTCCTCGCGATGCCTCCGGCGTCCAGACTGTATTTAGCACGCAAAATGGTCTGAGTCCCGTGCTCGACGAAGTCGTCCGGGATGCCGATATTCTTCACGACCAGGTCGCAATGCCCGGACTCCTGCAGTGACTTGAGGACACTGCTGCCGTAGCCGCCGTTCAGGACGTTTTCTTCGATAGTGACTATTTTTTTAATGCGACCGGCCAGTTCATTGATAAGCGAGGCATCGAGTGGGCTGGCGAAACGGGCGTTGACTACCGTAGCTTCGATTCCCTTCGCGGACAGTGCGCCGGCCGCTGCCATGGCCGGGGCTACCGGGGCGCCCAGTGCCAGGATAGCCACGTCGTCGCCATACCTGAGGACTTCACTCTGGCCGACCGGTATCTCCTTTAATTCCTTGTCCAGCGGCACTCCCAGGCCGGGACTCCGCGGGTACCTTACCGCCATGGGTCGTCCCAGCTTTACCGCCGTGTAGAGCAGGTGCTGGAGCTCGTTTTCATCCTTGGGTGCGGCGACCACCAGCTGCGGAATTAACGAAAGATAGGAAATATCGAAGGTGCCCTGGTGCGTTTTCCCGTCATCGCCGACGATGCCCCCGCGGTCGATAGCAAAGACCACGGGCAGGTTTTGAAGGCAGACGTCGTGTATAATCTGGTCGAAGGCACGCTGCAGGAAGGTTGAGTAGATAGCCACGACGGGAATATAGCCCTGTGTCGCCATGCCGGCGGCAAAAGTAACCGCGTGCTGCTCGCAGATGCCCACGTCAAAAACACGTTTGGGGAACTCGGCCTCGACTATGCTCAGGCAGTTCCCCTCCGGCATGGCCGGTGTTATCACGATAAGCCGCGGGTCTTCACGAGCCAAACGGAGCATCGTCTGGGCAAAGACCTCGCTGTAGGTCGGTATCTTTTCGTTATTGCTGCCTTTAGCCGGTACGCCGTGGAAGTAAACCGCGTTGCTTTCCGCCGGTGAATGGCCCTTTCCCTTGGTTGTGATGACGTGAACTATAGTCGGCCTTTTAGCATAATCCCTGGCCTGGGTAAGCACGGTTTCAAGGTTGTGGATGCTATGTCCGTCAATCGGCCCGATGTAGTCAAAGCCGAGTGCTTCCCAGATAGGTGTCGGCGCCAGGAAGCCTTTAATTCTCCCTTCGACTTGCGCGCTGAGTCGCCATATTTTTTCACCCAGCGGCAGGGCCGTAACGATTTTCTTGCCTCTTCTTTTCGCCTTGCCGATGCGCTGGTCGAAACGTACCCGGCTGAGCAGCTTGGCCAGGGCACCTACGGTAGGCGAAATTGACATGCCGTTATCATTAAGGACTACAATGAGCCTCGTGCCCAGGTGCCCGGCATGGTTCAACGCTTCAAAGGCCATTCCTGCCGTGATAGCGCCGTCTCCGATAACCGCAACTACCTTATAATCGTCTCCGGCAAAGTCACGGGCGATGGCCATGCCCAGGGCGGCGGAGATTGAAGTGCTGGCATGTCCGGCGCCGAAGGGATCATGTTCGCTTTCATCGCGTGAGGTGAAACCGGATAACCCCTCGTGCTGGCGCAGGGAACTGAACTGCTTCCGGCGGCCGGTGAGTAGTTTGTGCACATAGCTCTGGTGCCCCACGTCCCAGAGAATCTTGTCCCTGGGGCTGTCAAAGACGCGGTGGAGAGCTATGGTGAGTTCGACGACGCCCAGATTGGAAGCCAGATGACCGCCGGTAGTGGTTACCGTGTTGATGATTTCATGTCTGATTTCGGCGGCCAGTTCTTCCAGCGCCGCCAGCGATAATCCTTTTAGGTCAGCGGGACTATCAATTTTATCCAGCAATCTCGGCATGGTTTTTTAAGGCATTGAGTAGAACGCCAATTCTAATACTATCAATTTATACGATTGATTGTCAAGCTAATGGCCTGTGTATATCACGACTGAAAATATCTTGACGCTGGCAGTTCCTATTTGTTACACTCCCATAGTGGCAGCCCTCGAACAGTGGATACTCGATATCATTACAGCTACCTATAACGCCCTCCAGTGGCCGGGAGTAGTAGCCCTCATGGCGGTGGAGAGCGCCTGTATTCCCTTCCCCAGCGAGCTTATCATGCCCCTGGCCGGCTGGATGCTCATCAAGGAAAAGGCTCTCCCGGTGACTTTTACCCTGGTGGCCGGTGTCTACGGAGCCATAGGAAACACCATTGGCTCGGTCATTGCCTATTACGTGGGCATGTTTGCCGGTCGTCCCCTGCTGAATAAGTACGGTCGCTACATACTGATATCTCAGCATGACCTTGATATAGCCGACCGCTGGTTCACCCGGAGCGGCGGCTGGACCGTTTTCGTTTCCCGCCTGCTGCCGGTAGTACGCACCTATATCAGCCTGCCGGCAGGTATCGCCAGGATGAACATAATCAAGTTCCTTATCTATACGTTTATCGGCTCTTTTATCTGGAGCACCGGCCTGGCCTATGGCGGTTTTCTGATGGGAGAACACTGGGAGCAATTAAGGAACGCCATGCGTCCCTTCGACCCCGTGATTATCGCCGTCATTATTGCCCTGATAGCTTTTTATATATACCGTCACGTCAAGCATTTGAAAAGCGAGTCAACCCGCCGTTCTTAATAAGATGAGTTGTTGACCTCAGCTTGTGTTCATGATACATTTGATGGGTAGTAAAAAGGCGATTCTATACGACTAATATAAGTAGAATATTCGTTAAAAATACCTGTCCCCAGATTAATGTAAGAACACCTCGTAATATTTACCTTAAGGAGGAAAAGTAATGTCAGTAGAAGAGAATAAAGAAAATGTCCGCCGTTTTATTGAAGAAGTATTTAACAAGAAAAAACTGGATATTGTGGATGAACTAATCGATGATAATTATATTATTAACGGTGTTGGCGGACAACAATTACGCGGTCCTGATGGAGCCAGAATGATGATATCTATGTACGCAAATGCCTTCCCTGATTTACATATGAGTATTGATGACCTGATTGGAGAGGGAGATATAGTGGCCTGTCGTTTTACTACTACGGCTACTCACCAGGGAGAATTTATGGGCATCCCACCTACGGGAAAGAAGATATCAATATCAGGTTATTCTTTCAACCGTTTGAAAAACAGGAAACAGGTAGAAACCTGGGGACTTTCCGACTGGACAACCGCAATGCAGCAATTAGGCGTTTCTTCTCAGTAAAAGCTATTGTTGTCTCATTCACTTAGATTGGCCAATAGAATCCTGAAGCAGTTGGTCTACGACTTGTTTTGCCATTCGTTTTGTCGTAAAATTTACGTGTGATTCGTGCGTCCCTGTAGCTCAGCTGGATAGAGCGC
>CAYNDI010000070.1:0-10317 GCA_964395955.1 uncultured Dehalococcoidaceae bacterium | reverse complement strand
GTCGCCCATGCCGCCGTCGATGCAGACGTATTTACGAATCCCCGGTATGTCTTTAATAACCCCCACCCGGTACAGCGCCATACCGGCGCGGGCTACAATCGCCCGTCCCGGCTCGATAATCAGCTTCGGCAACGGCAGCTTCATATCGCGGCACAGGCCGGTAATCCTGTTGACGATAACTTCAGCCCAGGTATCAATGGCAGGAGGATTGTCTTCCAGTGTGTACCGGACGCCGAATCCCCCGCCGATACTCAATATTCTGATTTCAAAGTTATGTCTCTGCTTGATATACGCCGCGTACTCCAGCACGACTTCAATGGCTTTCTCGTACGGCTCCGTCTCGAAGATGCCGGAGCCGAGGTGAAAATGCAGCCCGTCGACATCCAGGTTGGGCGCCGAAAGGGCGGTGGCTACCGCCTCGTCCCAGGTAGCCCGAGTTAGGCCGAACTTGGAGTCCACGATGCCGGTGGAATTGTATTTATGTGTATGCGGGTCGATACCGGGATTAAGGCGCAGCAGGATGGGGACCTTCCGGTTGCCGGCTATTTCACACAGCATATCAAGTTCGTGCAGGTTGTCCACCACGATGTGGGCTAGCCCGTACTCTAACGCCATTTCCAGTTCCTCGGCCGATTTGTTGTTGCCGGGGAAATGCATTTTTTCCACGGGGAAGTCCACCGAGCGGGCGATGCCTATCTCTCCGCCGGTGACTACATCCAGGTGGAGACCCTCTTCTTCCACGAGCTTAACCATGGCCTGACTGGTGAAGGCTTTAGGGGAGTAGCTGACAACAGTATCGGGATAACGCTGGCAGAACTCCGCTTTAAAGTCTCGGCACTGCTGGCGCAGGCCTGCCTCGTCGAAGACATACAGGGGCGTGCCGTATTCACCGGCCAGTTCCATAGTGTCACAGCCGCCTATCACCAGATGGTCGTCCTGATTTATTTCAGCCGTCTGCGGGAACAGGACCAGTCTGGCGATGTTGACCTTCGTTGTCATACTCACCTCTCGCTTTTATGTTAGCAGTGGCTGTTATTGAAGTCAATGTAGCCCGGTTTCACTCCCTCTATCTTGCCTGAATCGGGATAACGGTGTAAAATTATTATGAAAGCCTTCAGAAAGCTCAACTCTTTTTCGGAAGACATTTCCCACTTTTACGGTATTTTTATCAGGCATTGGCTTTATTAAATGAGTAAAAATCCTGACGATTTCCGTGATAAAGATTTAAAAACGCCCCGGCCGGTGGTGGGCGAAGGGGGTATAGCGGGGTACGGTAGAAAGGTTTTCAGTTCCTTTAGAAATCCGGTCTATCGCCTGTACTATTACTCTCTGGTAGGTCACTGGGCCCCCATGCAGATGCAGATGGTAGTCCGTACCCTGCTTATCTACCGCATCACCGGTTCCGGCACCCTTCTGGGCATGATGGCGCTGGCCGGTTCGCTCCCGATGCTGGTTCTTTCCCTTTACGGCGGCGCCCTGGCGGACCGTGTCGAAAAGAAAAAGATATTGATTGTCAGCCAGGCATTTTCGGCACTGGTTACCATCGGTGTCGCTGTGGCGTTATCGATGGGCTACCTGAGTAAGGATGTCGATGGTTCCTGGTGGATTTTAATCGTTTCCAGTTTGTTGCAGGGTATTATTATGGGCATAATGATGCCCTCACGCGCCTCCATGGTGCCGGAAATCGTCAGCCCGGAAGACCTGATGAACGCCATATCCCTGAACAACATGGGGATGAATTTCTTCCGTATCTTCGCCCCGGCGGCCACGGGATTCATTATAGCCGCCTGGGACTTTGCCGCTTCTTATTATATTATGACGGCCCTGTATCTGTTTTCTGTTATATTTCTGTTCCGGATACCGCATATCCCTCCGGCAGCCCGGCAGGCAACCAGCACGACGACACAGGTAATCGAAGGATTCAAGTATATGCGCAGCGAAATGGCTATCCTGCTTATCCTGTTGTTCACCCTGGGTTGTACCATACTGGGTATGCCTTTCAATATGCTCCTGCCCATGTTCACCGAGGATATACTCAAGGTAGGCTCTTCCGGGCTCGGGATGCTCATGTCTGTTTCCGGCATAGGTTCCATTGCAGTTTCGGTCGTCCTGGCCTCTATGCCTAATAAAAAGCGCGGAATTATGATGCTGTTCAGCGGACTGATTTTGAGCCTGGCGCTGGTAGCCTTTTCTTTTTCCACCCAATGGTATCTCTCCCTGTTTCTGTCGGTATTCATCGGGCTGGGCCAGACGGGCCAGACGGCCATAGGTTTTACCCTGATACAATATTACGTGGACCCCACTTACCGGGGACGCGTTATGAGTTTTATGATGCTGGGTTTCGGCCTGTCCAGCCTGGGTGCGGTCTTCGGCGGGATTCTGGCCGATGTTATGGGCATAGAGTGGTCTATCGGCGGACTGGCGATAGCCCTGGGTGTGCTGAGTGCCACTATGCTGGCCCTTTCTTCGCGTCTGAGGAATCTGGACTAACCCTCCCCGGATTGACACCGTAATGGGGAAATCGTAGAATAGCTTATTCCCGTTATTTGTTGAAAGGCCGGATTATTGTTTCAGAAAGTTACCCTGGATAACGGACTCCGCCTGGTTACCGCCGCCATGCCCCATACCCGCTCGGTAGCCATCAGTTTTTTTGTCGGTACCGGCGCCAGATACGAGACCGATGAGCAGGCCGGCATTTCCCACTTTATCGAGCATATGTGCTTTAAAGGTACTAAAAAGCGCCCGACGTCTTTCGATGTCTGTACCGTTATCGAGGGCGTGGGGGGTATGCTCAACGCCGGCACGGACAAAGAGCTGACTATTTACTGGTGTAAAGTGGCCCGGCCGCATTTCCATGATGCCCTGGATGTGCTGGTGGATATCCTCCTCAATTCCAGGTTCGACCCGGCGGAAATTGAAAAAGAACGCAAGGTTATTATTGAAGAGATTAACATGTCCCTGGACTCCCCGGCACAGCGGGTCTCCATGCTGATTGACGAGCTTCTCTGGCCCGGGCATGCCCTGGGACGCGATATCGCCGGCAGCCGGGAATCGGTAGCGGCGATTAACCGGGATATGATGCTGGATTATTTAGCCGGGCAGTATCAACCCGGCCGTACCGCGCTGGCTATTGCCGGTGATATCCAACATGAGGAAGTCGTCGCTGCCGTCAGTCGGTCGGTGGCAGGCTGGACGAAGCGAAAACAGACAACCGACTTTATTCCGTATCGGGAACAAAAAGGACGCCGTGTACTCATCGAAAAGCGCGATACCGAGCAGACGCAGCTCTGCCTGGCCCTGCCGGGTCTCTCCATCGTTCACCCGGAACGTTTCAAGCTGGACCTGCTCAACGTTATCCTCGGGGAGGGCATGAGCAGTCGACTTTTTACGCAGATTCGCGATAACCTGGGGCTGGCTTACAGCATCCAGAGCTTCGCCGAGCACTTTCTGGATACCGGCGCTGTTGCCGTCTCCGCCGGAGTGGACGCCAAAAACCTCCCGGTGGCTATCGAAGCTATCCTGGCCGAGTTATCACGCCTTAGAGTAATTATTCCCGAAGCAGAAATCGCCAAGGCCAAGGAACTGTTTAAGGGCCGCATTGTTTTACGCATGGAAGACAGCCGCAGCGTGGCCGGCTGGCTGGGCGGACAAGAAATACTCACCGGTAAAATCCTCACCGTTGACCAGGTAATCGCTATCGTTGATGCCGTTTCCGCCGGGGAGCTACAAAAGCTGGCCGGGGAATTGCTGGTGGGCGATAAGCTCCGTCTGGCAGTGGTGGGGCCTGTCTCCCCGGACGAACCGCTGGAAGATTTATTAAAACTTTAAACGACCTCACAATACTATCTACCTCACCCCCTGTGTCCCCCTCTCCTTCAAAGGAGAGGGGGAGAAAAAGAAAGAGAGCTTCAACCCTCGTAAACGCCCCGCCAACATCAGGGAAGCTGGAAGTGGCGTCAGCCCCTTCAAAAAAACAATACCCCCTTCCCTTCATCCTGCCTCGTAAGGGAAGGGGGTAGGGGGATAGGTTCAATCAATATATCTTAGGCGCCCGTTGTATAGTAAGAGCAGTCCTCGCGTATACATTCCCGGTTACGCCGGACATACCGGCACTGAATTCCCGCATCGATTTTTAGATTAATGCCCATCCTCGCCTTTAGAAACTCGACGGCTACTTCTATCGCCTGGCGGCTGGCCCTCTTGCAGCAGCGCGGCCCGCCGTCTATCATTTTCTTCAGGGCGTAAGACGTCGCCTCGTTGGCCAGCGCCCGGGTCTTGCCCGTCAGCGGCGTGGCCTCCGTCAGGACGCTGACAGCGATGCCGGCACCCATTCCGGCGCCACAGGCCCCGTAAAAGCCGCACCACCCCCCGGGTATCCGGGAACCCCTCTCCAGCGCCTTTGCTACGGCGCCCTCGGGTACCGGGTAGCCGGCGTTCTTCACCGCCGCCACGATGATGGCCGGCACCATGGCGTGGTGCTCCGGTCCGTGCATCGGTACCGAGGGGTGGGACATGACCTTTTCCAGTATTTCGGCGGGGTCGGTGCTGGTGGTCTTACTGAGGACGTCCCGCAGGGCATCAAGGGCGCCTTTACTATGGCAGGAGTCACAGACATAATGGCCTTCGGGACAGTATATCAGGGCGCCGAACTCATCACCGCAGAAGTCACAGCGCTTGGATACCTCTTCCGTGCCGTAGACTAGCGGCTTGCCGCAGACACCGCAGTTTTCTTTAGATTCCATATTAACTCCTGGGATATTCTCTCCGATTTAAGTATAGAGGGATATTACACGTACGGTCAATTCAGAGATTGTGTAATTAGTTCGTTTTTACGTTATTGATACCGAGGGTAATATAGGCTATGATAAACGCGTTCCTGGTTGAAGGATAGAATCCTGATGAGATATAGAACATGACTAAAGTGGTGGGAATAATATTAGCTGCATTTGCCTCGGCTCATCTTCTCATTTTGTTACACTGGGCAAATGGCGCAGATATACGCGTAAAATACGGTTGGCTGTTCCGGCGCTGGAGGCTGATAGTGGCTATATGGGTTTTTTTACTACTCTGGCTCGTTCTCTCATGGCGATATGGTTGTTAATATTAACCTCCCCGCCGCCCCTCCCATCGTTGTTATCTATTCCCACCCAGGCCACCCAGTATTATCCTCTGCTTATCCCGTAGTACACTCCCCCTTCCAATGGGGCGTTTAAGAGGGGCGAAACCCCCTCTTTATATTAACTACCCCTCTCAAACATTATTAAAATCGAGCTTTGATAGTAAATCTGTTTGAGAGGGGGCCAGGGGGTGAGTATATAGAATTAACCGCGGGTAATTGATACCTGCGTTATGGACGTTTGGACATAGTAAGGCGGTAAGGTTAAAATAGGGCGATGTTGACAGGGTGTGGGGAGGGGTGGCATAATTGGGAATAATCGTATTACGATGTTTCCTGACCGTTATTATCCTGGATTTACTTGAGAAGGAGGCTGAGGATGGCTGAAAAAGGACTGGCGGAAATCGTCGGCAGCTCTCGTATCCTCGATAAACCGGACGTTCTGGAAGAATATTCCGGCGATTCCAGCTTCGTTCCATCCATTAAACCGAGGTGTGTCGTCCAACCGGAAAGCGCCGCCGAGGTAGAGGCGATTGTCAAATGGGCCAACGAGTCGCGCACGCCCCTGGTGGCGGTAAGCTCCGGCGGCTCTCATGCCCGGGGTGATACCGTACCCGGTGTTGCGGACGCTGTCGTCGTTGACCTCAGCCGCATGAAGAAAATCATACGCATCGACCCGCGGAATAAGATAGCTATGATCGAGCCCGGCGTGACCTTTAGTGATCTCCAGGCGGCGCTGGCTAAAGAAAGTTTGACTGCCTATATGCCGCTGGCCCCGCGTCAGTACAAGTCGCTCATCGGCAGTGTGCTGGAAAGGGAGCCCGTTACCATGCCCGCCCACCACTGGGACAGCGCCGACCCCCTTCTTTGTATTGAGGTCGTTTTCGGGTCGGGCGACCGCTTCCGGACCGGCGAGGCTTCCGGCCCGGATACCGTCGAGGAGCAGTGGGAGATGGACAGGGTCCAGATGAATCCCTTCGGCCACAGCCATGTGGACTTTCACCGGCTTGTCGCCGGCGCCCAGGGCACCATCGGCATTGTTACCTGGGCGACCCTGAAATGCTGCTATCTTTCAAAGATTAGCCGGGCGTTGCTGGTGCCGTCGGACAGCCTTGAGCCTTTAATCGACTTAATCTATCAGCCGTTGAAGTTTCGACTGGGCGGTAAGCTCTTTATTTTGAACGGACTAAACCTTGCCTGTCTACTCGGTGGGAGTCCCGGCGAGATACAGGAGCTAAAAAAAGCCCTGCCGCCATGGATGTTATTTGTCAGCTTCGAAGGCTATGGTGTCCTGCCCGAAGATAAAGTAGCGTATGAGGAAGCCGATTTTACGGCGATGGCGGAGTCCTGCGGTTTGAAACCTCAGCCTGTCGTTTCGGACGTTAAAGCTGATGACTTGAATGCTTTACTTTCCCGCCCCTCCCCTGAACCTTACTGGAAAACGAAATTAAAAGGCTCGTATCAGGATATCTTTTTCCTGACCACCCTCGATAAGACACCGGGCTTTTCGGCTGCTATGGCTAAACTGGCGCCTCGGTATGATTTCCCGCCGCAGGATATTGGCGTCTATATCCAGCCCATCGTACAGGGCACCAGCTGCCACTGCGAGTTTAATCTCTATTACGATACCCCCGGGGCGGATGCTGTCAGGGGGCTGATGGAAAGTGCCGGCGATACGCTGGCGCAGATGGGGGCGTTTTTCTCCCGGCCTTACGGGGCGTGGAAAGACGCCGCTTACCGTAACGCCGCGGGCACGGCCGCCATGCAGAAGAAAGTCAAAGAGATTTTCGACCCCAATGGCATCCTTAATCCCGGCAAATTAAACTTTTAAAGCCGCTAACCGAGGAGGTAACATCATGGCCTGGCAGGAATACGTTCATGATATGCAGCGCTGCACCCGGTGTTCCTACTGCAAGTGGATACCCTACCGCTATATGCAGGATAACGAATTTATTCAGGGGTGTCCGTCCGTCTCCCGTTACCTGTGGCATGCCTACTCGTCAAGCGGTAAGTTCAATATGGCTTATTCCCTCCTCCAGGAGCGCATAGAAATCGACGAAACGTTTCTGGACGTTCTTTACAAGTGCCAGATGGACGGCAGCTGCGATATTTCCTGCAAGGTTCAGCAGGACATCGAGCCTCTGCAGTTGATGCAGGAACTGCGGATTAAATGCGTCGAAGAGGGCCAGCTTGTCCCCGCCCATATGATTGTCATCGAAGGACTCCGCAAAGAGGACAACATGATGCAGTCGCTGAAGGCCGACCGCGCTAAGTGGGCGGAGGGGCTGGACGTTAAAAACCTCACCGAAACGACTGGCGAGGTCGTTTATCACGCCGGCTGCCGCTATTCCTTCGACGAAGAGCTCTGGCCGGTAGCCCGGGGCGGCTTGGAGCTGCTCATGAATGCCGGTGTCGATGTCGGCATTATGGGCGTTGACGAGGCTTGCTGCGGCGGTCGTGCTTACGAGCTGGGTTATGCCGGCGAGCTTACCAAGTACGCCGAGCACCAGGTGGAGGCTTTACATACCGCCGGCGTTAAAACGCTGGTCACCCCCTGCGCGGACTGCTATGCCTGCTTTAAGGTCCTCTACGATAAAATAGGCATGAAGCTGGATATCGAGGTGCTGCATATCACCGAGTACCTCGACCGCCTTATCAGGGAAGGCAGGCTTAAACTAACGAAGAAGCTGCCCCTGACCGTTACCTATCACGACCCCTGCCATCTGGGCCGACTGGGCGAGCCCTGGATACACTGGCAGGGTAAGGAGACCAAGGTGATGGGCCAGATGATTGTCCACGACCCGCCCAAGAAATTTCGGCGCGGCGCCGGCGGCATTTATGAACCGCCCCGGGACATCCTGAAAAGCATTCCCGGCCTGGACTTCGTCGAGATGTATCGTATAAAGGAGTATGCCTGGTGCTGCGGCGCCGGCGGCGGTGTTATCGATGCCTACCCTGACTTTGCTGTCTGGACGGGCTCCGAGCGACTCCGCGAGGCGAAGGCGGTGGGGGCCAAAGCTATCGTCAGCACCTGCCCCTGGTGCAAGCGCAGCTTCCTGGATGCCGCGAAAGAGACCGGGGATAATATCGAGGTCTATGACATTATCGAGCTGGTGCAAAAAGCACTGTAATATGAAGAAAAGTATGTAATTTATTGTCATTGCGAGCCATTCCCGAAGGGAAGGCGAAACAATCTTCATGACCTCGTATGAGATTGCCGCGTCGTCCCGATTACATCGGGACTCCTCGCAATGACAGCTAATACGGCAGGAGGCATTATTATGAAACTGTCAAAAGAGGAATATCAGGCACTGGAGGCTGTCGTCGGGCCGGAATACATCAATCAGGAACCGGTCATCATGGATACCTATAACCAGGTCTGGGGTAACAAGTTCTTCTTCGATGAAAAACACTCGGTACGCCCCGCCGCTGTCCTTCTCCCCGCCGGTACCCGGGAAATAACGGAAGCGGTTAAAATCTGCAACAAATACGGTATCCTGTTCAAGGCCTTCTCTTCCGGGTTTGAATACCTTTCTCTTTCGCTGATGAACGCCAGGGGAATTCTTTTCGACCTCCGCCGCATGGACCGCGTTATAGAAATCGATGCTAAAAACATGCGCGCCGTCGTCGAGCCTTACGTTTCCGTCTACCGCCTCCAGATGGAAGCCGCCAGGCACGGTCTTTATACCGGCCGCATCGGCGTGGGCTACAGCGCCGGTGTCATTGCCACCGAATGCTGCCATCACGGCTGCCAGCATACCATGGTCTTCACCAGCGGCTACGGTCGCAACATCCTCGGTGTCGAGTGGGTGCTGCCCACCGGGGAGATATTGAACCTGGGAACCGGTGAAAGCGGCAACGACCTCTTTTCCGCCGACGGCCCCGGCTTTAGCCTGAGGGGTATATTACGGGGTCGCACCGGTGCTAACGGCGGCCACGGCGTCATTACCCGCGTCGCGGTGAAGCTCTACCCCTGGTACGGACCCCCGTCATGGCAGCAGAAGAAAAAACCGGGCGAAGCCCCGTCGATGGGGCAGCTGGACGAGGTACCGGAGGGCTATAAAGTCTTCGTACCGTCGTTTGCCGACCTGGATACCACGCTGGATGTTTCCGAGGAACTTTGCCGCGCCGAGATACTTTACGCTTTCGGCATCGGTATCGTCGGGACGGCACCTTTCTCTGAAGGCAACGACGAGGAATGGGCCAATATGCAGGCGATGCGGCAGCGGATGGCCGAGCAGGATTTCGACCCCGCCGGTGGTGTTACGATAGCCAACTCGGTGGTGTGTGTTATCGGCTACCAGTCCGAAGGTGAAAAAGAATACAAAGAAAAGTGCCTGCGAAAAATTACCGAGAAGTGGGGAGGCCACTTTACCCCCGAGCTTAACGAGCCGCGGGCGCTGGCGCGCGCTTTTTCCGATATCATGTGGTCCAACGGCGTTAACCTCCGCGCCACCGGCGACTTCCTGCCGTCATCCTCCAGTCCGGACGGCTCGCCGGCTATGCTGAAAACACTGGCGCTAAAAGAAGGGGAATACAAACAGAAATACGAGCAGAGCGGTGCTTTCCTCTCGATGGGAGGTGGTGGACGCATGGTCTCCTGGCGACCGGAAGAGCACCTGTCCATCGGCGCTCAGGGGATTTCCACCGCCCAGTACGACCCCTATGACCCGGCCTCGCTTAAGGCCGCCCGCGAGTTCATCGATGAGCTTTTCCACCCGCGTGGTCCGCTCCGCCGGTTCGGCGTTCCTTCACGGGGCGGATGTCTCCAGATTGAGCCCGTCAATCATATCCACCAGAACTGGGGACATTTGTACGATAATTACGATAAATGGCTCCAGCAAATCAAGAAGATGCTGGACCCCAATACCGTGGGCGACTGGACGGCCTATATTCCGCCGGAGTACCCCGATTACGCTAAAGACGGCGACTACGTTCTGCCGTCATACGGCAAAGACGAAGAATTATAGGCATTTAAGATTTGGTTGGCGGGGAGCAGCTTTACTACCTCACTGCTCCCCGCCCCGCCCCCCTCGGTTGTCATCTTTTCCCACCCGGGCCGCCCTCGTATCATTATCTGCTTATCCCGGAGTGCGCAGCGAGAGGGGGTAGCTTGACAGGGTTAATTCAACTAGCTAAAGTGTTCACTAGTGAATTGTGGCTTTAATGCTATCGACGCACAATAGTTAAGGGGGAAGACA
>CAYNDI010000069.1:270-10336 GCA_964395955.1 uncultured Dehalococcoidaceae bacterium | reverse complement strand
GCCTAAAAAGAAGTGGCAGCGGCTGGGATTGAACCAGCGACCAAGGGCTTATGAGTCCCCTGCTCTACCACTGAGCTACGCTGCCAAGTAGCTTCATTATACCGCAAAAAATCTCTGCTTATCAATCCACTGATAAGCAGAGTGGTAAGCACCTTTTCACTGGCTGGACGTTTATGACCCTACCCCGATTTACAGGCCAACTGCAGTTATAGTTTCCCCGGTATTTTGAACGTACTCCCCGGGTGTCAGACCTCCGGGCGAAGTATGATGTCTGCCCTCGCTAAAGTCTATCCGCCAGCTTTCGATAATATCCCTGGCATTTTTCAGGCTGATAAACCAGTTCTCGTTCAGACATTCATCCCTCAGCCTGCCGATGAAGCTCTCTGCCGGGGATATCATCTCTTCGAGGTAAATAATTTATCTGAGGAGCCTTTATTCTTCGTCAATCTTTGTTCTTGACAATCGAAAATATCATGATATAATATAGTTAGTTATTACCGAATTATTAGTATATTATAAATTATTATTATGGAGGAAATTAATATCGTGCCTCAGAACCAAAAAGCCTTAGTCCAGCAAATTCTGAAGCTATCGGAGGACATTTTCAACGCAATCCCGATTACTATCCCTGACGAGTGGCTGTCATCTAACCTTACGCTGGCCCAGTTACGCGTGTTGCTGGTGCTGCACGTACAGGGATCCAGCCGGATGAGTTCCATCGCCTCGGCGCTCGATATTGCCCTTCCCACAGCGACGGGTATCGTCGATAACCTGGTCAAGAAGGGTCTGGTAATGCGTGAAGCTGACCCCCAGGACCGCCGACTGGTTATCTGCAAACTGTCTCCAGAAGGACAGAACCTCATCAACCGGCTGTGGCGCTCGGGACAGTTTCAGATGGAAAATCTTCTTGAAGGTTTGACAATTGAACAACTGGAAAAAGCCGCTGATGTTGCCAGGATACTTTTCGATAATATATCCCGAAAGACCGGCAATGTTGGTGGAGATGGGGCGAAGTGAAAAGACTATCGGAAGCACTGGCCCGATTCATTGAGCGCTGGCCCTGGTGGTTTATCATCATTGCCGTGATACTATCGGCGGCGGCTGTGCCGGGCATTACCCTGCTGAAAACAGATACGGGCTTTAATGCCTTGGTTTCACCTGATTCGAAGATATCACAGGACAACGCGCGTTACCAGGCGCAGTTCGGCGGCGAGCCGATTACCATTCTGATGTCCGGGCAACTTGACGATATCTTTTCGACCGGCAACCTGGCCGTCATGTCTGAGTTTGAGCAGGAGTTCTCTCAGGATGAGCGGTTTCGGGCTATCAACAGCCCGCTGACCCTGTTCCAGATGGCCCAGATGGCACAAACAGGGGAGCCCTCTCTGGGCAATCCGGCCTTTATTAAATCTGTCCTCTATGATGCCGGCGGGCAAGTCAGCCCGATAATGCGGCCGTTTATTCCCGACAATGAACATGGCCTGATTACAATTACCCCCCGGGGTAATATGAGCGACGAGGAAGCCCTGCAGGCGAGCCGGGACATTGAGAATTTCTTCGATGCCAATCCGATGGAGAAAGTAGATACGAATGTAATCTCAAGCTCCAAGCTGATAGATGCCATCAGCAGCAGCATGGGCAATAATCTAAAAATACTACTGGCCCTCTCTGTCGTGGTTATGTTCGTCATTTTACTGGCTGTGTTCAGGGTACGCTGGCGGTTGCTTTCTCTGCTCATGGTAGGCATCAGCGCGTTGTGGACATTCGGTCTGATGGGCTACCTCTCGATACCCCTGACGATGGCGACAATGGCGGTACTGCCGATATTGATCGGGCTCGGTATAGATTTTTCCATACAGTTTCATAACCGCTATCAGGAAGAAGTCACCCGGAGAAAGACCGTCGCTGAGGCCATTCTTACCTCGATATCACGCATGTTCCCCGTGGTCGGCGTGGCTTTGCTGGCCACCATCGCCGGTTTCATCACGCTGTATATATCCGAAGTGCCCATGATACGCGACTTCGGCATGGTTCTGGCTATCGGTATCGTTATTAACTACATTGTTGCCCTCTTCCTGCTGCATAGTATCGTCTATCTGGTTGACCGGAGAATGCCGATTAAGCGGCTAAAGGAGGCGGCGTCAGGAGCCAGCGGTCGCATCGAACGCATTTTGCTGCGCCTTGGCAGACTGGCGATTAATCATACCCTCTGGATTTTTATCGTAGCGGTGGTTTTTGCTGTTGGCGGAGGCATCGTGGACCACTGGCTGCCGACGAATACGGACTACGAAGAGCTTATGCCTCAGGACACACCGGCGCTGATGGAGTTGAGAGAGCTGCGTGAGATTGTCGGGACCGGGGGGACAATTCATTTCATGGTAGAGGCGGATGACATTACCGGACAGGCGACCCTCAGCTGGTTGAAGGAATATGAGGAAAATGCCATATTATCGCACCCTGAGCTTATTTCTGCCAACAGCCTGGCAACACTCGTCAGTGGAGCCGCCGGGGGAGTAATTCCTGCTCAGCCGCAAATCAGTGCCATACTGACCAGCACGCCGGGAAATTACCTGGAGCAGGTCCTATCAAGTGACCACAAGATGGCCAGCGTCTCGTTCAACATTAAATATATATCCCTGGATGAAATACATAACCTGCTCCAGAGTATGCAGGCAGAGGCGATACCGCCGGCAGGTGTGCAGGTTTCACCCGTCGGCAGCCTGGCACTCGGGGTAAGTACGACCAATGCCATAGTCGGCTCAAGGCTGACCTTGAATTTAATCTGTCTCGGTGCGGTTTTTATCATCCTTTTGCTGGTTTACCGGCGTATCGGCAGTACTATATTTACCATCATCCCGGTTGGTGCCGTCATCGCCTGGTCCTCACTGGATATGTACCTCATCGGTATTCCGCTTAATCCGCTTACCGCTATTCTGGGGGTACTTGTCATTGGCATTTGCACCGAGTTCATGGTGCTGCTCCTGGGACGGTATGATGAAGAGAAAAAACTGGGATTGCCGCCCGAAGATGCCATGGCCAGGGCAATATCGAAGATCGGACGGGCTATCGTAACCACCGCCCTGACTACCCTGGGAGGCTTTGGTGTTCTGATAGCTTCAAACTTTGTAATGATTCGTGACTTCGGCATTGCCACCGTGCTTGGTGTATTCCTCTGCCTGGTAATAACGATGACGGTAATGCCGGGGCTTATTGTATGGTATGACAACCGGAGAAGGAGACGTTTACCTGGAAAAATTTAGCATCAATGTAATCTGACTGTCAATGTCGCTTGATTACGTGGATGCTGACGGCTTTGAAGCTGGCGTATATCTTCCTTCCCTTTTTCAACTCCAGTTCTTCGGCAGACTTTTTCGTTACCAGCGCCACCAGAGTGAAACCACAGTCTATCTCGACCCGGCAGAGGGGTCCATCTATCGCTGTCCAGGCTACGGTCCCGGCTAAAGAGTTCCGGGCACTGCTGGACAGCTTTGAAAGGGCTATGGTCACGTCTTCCGGCCGGATGCAGACCGATACCTCTTCCCCGGTATTGAAATCCGCCACAGACTCGATTTCCTTACCGCCTACATCTACGGTCACCATTTCTCCCTCGTTTGACACGACCACACCATCGATTATGTTCTCCATACCGACGAACTCGGCTATCTCACGGTTTCTCGGGGATGAAAAGATTTCCCCAGCCCGGCCGGTCTGAGCAATCTCACCGCTGACAAGAACGCTTATCCTATCGGCGAGCTTTTGCCCCTGCGACATATCATGGGTCGCCATAATCACGGTAATGGCGTTCTGTTTAATGATATCCGCTATCAGGTCCTCAATCTTTGCAGCTGATACGGGGTCGAGATTGGCGGTAGGTTCATCAAGCAGCAGCACCTCCGGCTCCACGGCTATCGCCCTGGCTATAGCCACTCTCTGGACTTCCCCTCCGGAGAGTGTCCGGGCATTCCGCTTCCCGTATTCGGCGAGTCCCACTGTCTCCAGCGTACTATCTACCTTCTCAATTAAATGTCGATGCTTCACCCCGCGCCATTTCAAGCCATATGCTACATTATCGAAAACACTGGTGTTGAAAACAACCGGTTTCTGAAGCACAAATGCCATACGACGGCGTAATTCAAGTCTTACCCTCTCGGAGGAAGCCGCATTGGTGCCATCAAAAAGTATTTTTCCGGTCGCTGGCGTATCCAGCAGATTGACGAGACGCAGCAGCGTTGTTTTTCCAGCGCCCGTCGGACCTATCAAAGCAAAAACTTCGCCGCGGTCAACTCTGAGGTTGACGTGTCTAATGATATCGCGTCCGTCACGCTTCTGCCATAAATCTACTGTTTCGATAAAAGCCATAGCTACTTCTGCTGTATCCTGTTTAAGAGTACATTGATTATCAGAGCGATGAGAATAAGGATAATGCCCAGCGCCATTGACAACTCGATATCACCCTTGGATGTTTCCAGGGAAATTGCCGTGGTAAGGACACGGGTAAAGCCCCGGATATTGCCGCCCACCATGATAGAAACACCAACCTCGGAGATAGCCCGGCCAAAAGCCAGGATAACGGCGGCCATGACGGCAAACCTGGCTTCCTTGATAACGAGTACCGCCATCTGTACGCCGCTGGCACCGAGGGAACGGGCTGTATCCGGTATCGTCTTATCCACACCTTTAAGGGCAGAGATTGTCAGACCGAGCAGCAGCGGGGTAATCAGCAACGCCTGCCCGATGATAATCGCCGTGGGTGTGAACAGTATACCCAGTCCACCTAACGGCCCGGTCCTAGAAATGAAGACGAAGACGAAAAGTCCGATGGCCACCGTGGGTACGCTGTAAAGCGTCTGGATTATACTGACGATGATAAACCTCTTACCCCAGAACTCGTTAAAGTGAATGAGACAACTGAGGGGGATACAGATGACGGAGCCGATAACCGTTGAGGTCAGCGAAATACGCAACGAGCGCCCGGCAATCTGCATAACCTCCGGGTCAAAATTGATGATGAGTTCTAATGCCCTTAACAGGCCGTTCCAAATACTATCCAAGCATCCGCTCCATCATGTATTATAGCATCCTGATCGTGAAATCCCCTCCCCCACGGGGTAATCGGGGGGAGGGGATAAGCATGTAGGAGGCTACATACGTGGATACCATTTATTTGTTGTAGGCGGGAACGGGCGTTGTATAGTCTTCTTCAGGTGGACAGCCGGGCATATCGCAACTGGCGATGGGGAAGAAAAGGGAGCGCCCGTATTCCGCCGTTCCGTAGGTGGCGATGATATCCTGGACATCTTCGGAGATAAGCCAGTTGATGAACTGATTGGCGATATCTATCTTGGCCTTGGGATGCGTCTCCGGGTTGATGGCTATCGCGGCGTAGACGTTGAGGAAGATGGGGTCTTTTTCCACCAGTGACACGATATCCATGTCCGCCTTCAAATTGTACGCCAGGAAGGTGGAAATATCAGCCATGGTATATGACTGCATCTCGTTAGCCATCAGCAGGGTGGGTCCCATCCCCTTGCCGGCTTCCACGTACCAATCACCCGAGTTCCTGACGTCTTCATAGTCGAACCCGGCTTCCTTCCAGATAAGCTTTTCCTTGGCATGGGTGCCGGAATCATCGCCCCGGGAGACGAAACTGATATTGCCCTTCATACCTTCGTCGTATATTTTCTGGTAGGCCTCGGCGGCAGATAGACCCGTGATACCCGCGGGGTCGTCAGGGGGCCCGGCAATCAGGAAGAAATTATAACCGAAGTTCCTGCGGTTGATGCCATAGCCATCGGCAATGAATACGTCTTCCCTGGCCCGGTCATGCACGATGATGGCGTCGACATCACCCCTCCTGCCGTACTCAAGAGCGATGCCGGTACCGGCATAAACGATATCCATTTCCACGTTAGCCAGTTCTTCGAAAATCGGTTCCAGGTGATACCAGAGACCGGTATCGTAGAGGCTGGTAGTGGTGGCGATTTTAAACCTCACCAGGGGGTCGTGCAGCGGGTATTGCGCTTGCGCTTCTCCTTCGTCACAACCGATTACGGTCGGAACCAGGGCAGCCAGTAAAATAACGATAAGTAGTGCTCTGATTACATTTCCTCGTTTTTTTAGTCTTTGCATATTTCCTCCTTCATACTAATAAGATATACTCACCTGCTAATAACCGCCCTGGGGCGCACGGGCAATTATCAGCGGATAGTTAAGGTAATAATAACAGGGCTCAGAAACAGCGCCAGAGGAATAAATTACACGTTGAGTCATCACAACTCTCCTTTCCATACAAGGAAGGCATTGCTGTTTCCGGCGATACCCTGCCGGCCAGTTTCCATAGCCTTTAGCGAAAAAGGCTCGGAGAGATATTGAGCGCTATCATTTTAGCATGTGTTTGTTATATTTGCAATAGTGCAAAGATATTTATCTAAAACACCATCAGCATAGTAATTTTGACGTGATTTTTACCCTGTGTTACAATTGAAAACGGTAAATATCTTCTGAAAAAAGCCCCCGTAAATATACATCCTGACGAACGAGGAAGTAGCTACACTTATGGAAATCAGGAAGGTCGGTGTTGTCGGCTGCGGGCAGATGGGCGGCGGCATCGCTCAGGTATGCGCTCAGTCGGGATACACGGTGATTGTCTCCGAAATAAGCGATGACCTGCTACGCCGGGGGCTGGCTTCCATAGAGTCTTCCCTGGACAGGAACGTCAAGAAAGAAAGGATAACCCGGCAGGACAGGGATACGGCAATAGCCCGCATCAGGGGAACGACCGATACCGGTGACTTTAGCGACTGCGACCTGGTGATAGAAGCCGCGGTGGAAAACCTGGACCTGAAGAAGAAGATATTCAAAGAGATAGACAGGCTTTGCCCGAAGCACACGATACTGGCTACCAATACTTCCAGTCTACTTATCAGCGACATTGCGGCCGTGACCGGTCGGAAGGATAAAGTGCTGGGAATGCACTTCTTTAATCCGGTACCGGCCATGAAACTGATAGAGATAGTCAGGGCTGACGCTACCAGCGATGAAACCTTTGACACCGGCAAGAAATTCTGCCAGTCCCTGGGAAAAACGGTGGTAACTGTTCAGGACTCGCCCGGCTTCATCGTCAACCGTCTCATGACGACGCAGATACTCGGCGCCGTCCACCTGCTTGAGTCCGGTATAGCCACTAAAGAGGACATCGATACCGGCATGACCCTGGGTCTAAATCACCCGATGGGGCCGCTGGCCGTAGCCGACCTTATCGGGCTGGACACGCTGCTCGTTATCGCCGACAGTATTTACAGAAAGCTCGGGGATAAACAATACGCCGCGCCGGAGCTTTTAAAACAGATGGTGACCGACGGGAGGCTGGGCCGGAAAACGGGCAGGGGATTCTACGAATACGATTAAATACGGAGAATTAATACAAGAGTGCCAGGGCAGGAACCCGTGACTATTCTTGCCACTTCTAATGCTTTTGTTATTTAATAATATGGTGAACACATATAAGGAGAACGACAATGAGCCTGAAAGATAAAATAGCCCTGGTTACCGGCGGCTCCCACGGACTGGGCATAACCCACTGCCTGTCTCTGGCTAAAGCCGGCTGTAATGTAGCGGTTATCGGCTACAGCCATATCGATAAAGCCAAGGAAGTAGCCGCGAAGATACGCGAAATGGGCAGGAAAGCCCTGGCCGTCAGGATGGACGTAGCGGACTTCGACGAGGTGCAGGCCGGCGTCAACCTGGTGGAGAAAGAGCTGGGCCCGGTTGAAATCCTCGTCAACAACGCCGCCACCGGCATCGTACGCGCCGTGACTATCGGCAAGATGAAAATCCAGGACTGGGCCAGAGACATCAGCGTCAACCTGACCGGCCCGTTCAATACCATCAAATGCTGCCTGCCCGGCATGATGGAGCGCGGCTGGGGACGCATCATTAACATATCCTCAATCGCCGGCTCTATGGGCGGCGCCGGCCAGTGCAGCTACGCCGCCACCAAGGCGGGACTCATCGGTCTGACCAAGACGGTATCGCTGGAGGCCGCCCGCCAGGGGGTGACCTGCAACGCCCTGGTGCTGGGAATAATCGACGGCGGCGCTTTTCACGAGGTCACCCCGGAATTCCAGGAGCGCATCATCAAACGCATGGCGCTGCGGCGTCCCGGCAACCCCCAGGAAGTCAGCGACCTGCTCGTTTTTCTGGCTTCCGAGGAATCAAGCTACATCACCGGTGAAGCTATCGAAATCAGCGGCGGCGCCGGACTCTTTACTTTTTAATGCCAACTACGTCATTCCAGCTTTCGCTGGAATCCAGTGGCGGGGTTAAGGAATACGCTGGATTCTGGCCTTCGCCAGAATGACAAAATCGAAAAATAACGTATGAAAGGGGTAGATTATGAGTGAAGCCGTTATTGTCAGCGGTGTCAGAACAGCGATAGGCAACTACGGAGGTTCCCTGCAGGACGTCCCGGCAGCCCAACTGGGCAGAATCGTTATCCAGGGAGCCCTGAAGAAAGCAGGACTTAAACCGAAGGGTGACGCCGGCTACGCCCCGGAATCGCTTAAGGATGCCGGAATCATCGAACTGGAGAAAAAATACAGTAACTGGGACGATTCGCTCCAGGAAGTCCTGGTGGATGAAGTAATTATGGGAAATGTCGTCCAGGCCGGTCAGGGGCAAAATCCCGCCCGCCAGGCAGCCATCTATGCCGGCGTTCCCAAGGAAGTCAATGCTTTTACGGTTAATAAAATCTGCGCCTCCGGAATGAAAGCGGCCGCCCTGGCGGCCCAGGCTATCAAAGCGGGTGATGCCGAGGTTATCATCGCGGGGGGCATCGAAAACATGAGCGCCGTCCCCTACTATGTCCCCAGAATGCGGTGGGGGGCCAGGATGTTCAACGCCGAGATGGTCGACGGCATGGTGCATGACGGACTATGGGAGATATTCTATAACTACCACATGGGCGTGACCTCGGAGAACATTGCTGAAAAATACGGTATCTCCAGAAAAGAACAGGACGAATTCGCCCTGGAGAGCAATAACCGCGCCCTGGCGGCTACCAGAGACGGGATTTTCAAGGAAGAGATTGTACCGGTGGAGGTTAGGGTCAAACGGGAAACCAAGAATTTCGAGATAGACGAACACCCCAGAGAGACTTCGATGGAACTCCTGGGCAAGCTGCCGACGGTGTTTAAAGCCGACGGAGCCGTAACCGCCGGCAACGCCTCGGCCATAACCGATGCCGGAGCCGCCCTGGTGATAATGTCGGCGGAGAAAGCCAAGGAACTCGGTCTGGCGCCGATGGCAACCATCCGGGCTTACGCTACCGGAGGCGTCGACCCCGCTTACATGGGCCTGGGCGTCATCCCCGCCACCCGGAAAGCCCTCGAGAAAGCCGGCCTCACCCTGAAAGATATCGACTATATCGAGCTTAATGAAGCCTTTGCGTCGCAGTCCATCGGCTGTATCCGCGAGCTGGATATCGACATGAGCAAGACCAACCTGCACGGCGGCGGTATATCACTGGGGCACCCTATCGGCTGCACCGGCGCCAGGATACTCGTCACACTCGCCCACGAGATGCAGCGGCGTGACCTGCAACTCGGCCTGGCGACACTCTGTATCGGCGGCGGCCAGGGCATGGCGACTATCATCGAGAGAAAGTAAGTAAAAAAACCTTGAAAAACAACGTGGCGGCATCCCGATAGGATGCCGCCCTGTTTTGTTTAATTGTCAATAACATATATATCCAGGCTATTTTTAACGTGATACAATTGTGCTAAAATAGACTGTAGTTCTTGATAAAAAAGGAAACTCCCATGGCAAAACTAATCGGATGGAACAGGAGAATAGACAAGGGGAAAGTAACCGAGCCGGAACAGCCCGAAGAACCCCTGCACGTAGAAACGATTACCTGGGGTGACCTGACCTGGGTTAATATACAATCGCCGACCGAGCGGGAAACGCAGTATCTGGCCGAGACCTACAATTTCCACGAGCTGGCCCTGGACGACTGCCTCAGCCGCAAGCAGACTTCCAAACTGGACGTGTACCCCGGTTATCTTTT
>CAYNDI010000069.1:0-260 GCA_964395955.1 uncultured Dehalococcoidaceae bacterium | reverse complement strand
CGTATTAGCAGCAAAAGACAATGGTCAGCGTTCATCGGCGAAAACCTTATTGTTACTATCCATACAGGAGAGCTAAAGACGCTGGTCGCCCTCTTCCGCGACTGCCAGGCCAACGAGGACTCGCGAGAGGAATATTTCAGCAACGGCTCCGGCTTCCTGCTCTACCGCATACTCGACCGGGCTATCGATTCTTATTTTCCTGTCCTGGATAAAATCCTGGGCCTGATAGAGGATGTGGAAGACAGCGTCTTCTATGAGGA
>CAYNDI010000068.1:0-10384 GCA_964395955.1 uncultured Dehalococcoidaceae bacterium | reverse complement strand
AGCGACATTCCGGTACCCGGTTTGACCGTAGTCTGGTCGAACGGTTTATTTCAACAATAGAAAGGAGCACCTCGGGTGCAAGAAAAAAGGCGAGGAGGTAAACTCAGTCCGGGTCATTCGCCGTAAGACCGGGCTGAATACACGACCATGAACAACAATATAATTCTAAACAACAACAAGAGTAAGATACAGGTATTCGTAATCAGTCAGCAATCACTTTTTCTGCAGGCCGTCGAACAGACATTTGTTGATACCGAGGATATCGTCATCATCGGTAGTACCGATGTCAACAGCGATGTACTTAAAGCCATTGATAACCTACCTCCGGATGTCGCCTTGCTTGACCTTGACGGACCATCGGAGGGCGCTCTGGAACTGGCCCGTAAACTAAAGCAGCGCTCACCCAACATCGGCGTGGCTATGCTTACCTCCAACCCCGAAGACAGCCAGCTGTTTCTGGCTCTTAAAGCCCAGGCTGTAGCCTATTTCAGCAAGGAAATTACCGGAGAGCAGCTTATAGAAGTCGTCCGGCGAGTCGCCAGGGGTGAACATCCCATTAATGAAAGCCTGACCACGCGTCCCAAGGTGGCCGAGCACGTGCTGCAGCAGTTCCAGGAGCTGACCTCGAAGAGTGAGGCCGAAGCTTTTATATCTCCACTTACCCCGAGGGAGATAGAAATCCTGCAGTATATTGCCCAGGGCTTCCTTAATAAACAGATTGCCGCCGAGCTCGGCATCAGCGAGCAGACCATTAAAAACCATGTTACCTCGATACTGCGAAAACTGAACGCCAATGCCCGCACCGAAGCCGTGGTGGTAGCTATCAAACAGGGACTAATCAAGATAACCTGAAGAATAACTGAAAATCACGGCATTGAAGCCCCCGGCGGATGTTTACGCGCGGGGGCTTTTCTTTTTGAGTTCATTGCTGGTGCTGTGCCATAATTAATCAATGTCCGGTATCGATTTTCCGTCCCTGCTTATCATTGCCATCAGTCTGTCGGCGGACTGCTTTGCCGTAGCTTTGAGCAGCAGTATTTCCCGGAAAAATTTCACGCTTCTCCGGTTCTTTCGCCTGGCTTTGCTGTTCGGTTTCTTTCAAGCGATGATGACTCTCCTGGGCTGGCTGGCGGGGAGAACCATCGTCGACCTGATATCGGCGTATGACCACTGGGTAGCCTTCGGATTATTGTTGATTATCGGTACCCGGATGATATGGCAGTCTTTCCGTGGCGGGGAAGGCGCCGCCGGCAGAAACATGTCCAGCTGGCTCATTCTCATCACCCTGTCTATAGCCACCAGCATCGATGCCCTGGCGGTAGGGTTGAGCTTCGCCTTTCTTGAGGTCAATATTACCGTGGCTGTCATCACGATTGGCGTAACCGCTTTTATGATTACTATCATCGGTTCTTTAGTAGGCAAGAGGGTGGGCGCCTTGGTCGGGGAGAGGGCGGAGACAATCGGCGGTATTATTCTAATCATTATCGGGGTGCGGATATTGCTGGAACACCTTTTATAATATAGGTGCTATTTGCACGCGGTTGATTGTATATACTCACCCCCATTATCCCCCTCTCGAACAGGTTTATCTTAAATACTCGGTTTTCATTATGTTCAAGAGGGGGGAAGTATTAAAAAGAGGGGTTTCACCCCTCTTAAACAACCTTTTTTATCGGGGAGAGTCTGAGAGGGGGCGAAGCCCCCCTCTATCTTTAACTCCACTCTCCAGCCATAAGTATCTGTGGTCTATTACCGGTGATTCCGGCTGGAGAGGGGATAAAGGGGTGAGGTTATCACCAGATGATTAAATGAATACAAAACTCCAGTACCCTCTTTGCCCCCTGTATCAGCTATGCTAAAATATCCCTGGGAGATAACTGAGGAATGAAGGCAACCAGCCGTCTCATCGCGGAGCAACTCAAGCGTTTACCTCACCGTCCCGGCGTCTATCTCATGAGGGACGGCGAGAGGACGATTCTTTACGTGGGTAAAGCTACCGACCTTCATCATCGCGTCAGGTCATACTTTCAAGCTACTCATAAACTTACCCCTAAGAAACAACGCATGGTCTCCCGGGTAGCCGATATCGACTTTTACATCGCTACCTCGGAGCAGGAAGCTCTCATCATGGAGCTGAACTTCATCAAGCAATATCATCCCCGCTACAACGTCAATCTTAAGGACGACAAGACATTTCCTTACCTGAAGGTAGACATCAACGAGGAGTGGCCCCGGGTATACGTCACCCGCCGTTTTGAACAGGACGGCGGACGGTACTTCGGACCGTTTTCCAGTTCTAAATCGGTCAAGCGGACCCTCCACATAATACAGCATATCTTCCCGTTCCGTATGTGTTCCAAGGCCATTACCGGCAAGGCGCCGCGTCCCTGCCTGGAGTATCACCTGGGGCACTGCCTGGCTCCCTGTACGGGAGCGGTGAGTCGGAAAGAGTACGCCCGGGTAATTGAAGAGACAGTGCTTTTCCTGGAGGGGAAACAGGACCGGGTAGTGCGTGAGCTTAAAGCCAGAATGGACAAAGCCGCCGGAGACATGGACTTTGAAAAGGCGGCTTTATTGAGGGACGAAATCCAGGCGATACATGAAGTCATCGAGGGTGAGAAGATAGCCGCCGTCATCCGGGGCGAAGAGGATGTGATAGCTTTCGTACAGGATGGCGACCAGGCCTATGTACAGGTTCTGTTTATACGGAGCAACAAGCTGACCGGTCGCGAGAGTTTCCTCCTTCAGGGCACGCGCCAGGAAGAACCGAAGCAAATCATGACGAGTTTTATCAAGCATTATTATTCTTCCTGCCCCCAGATTCCGCCGCTGTTGCTGCTCCAGTACCCCGTGGAGGAAAAGCCGGTCATTAAAGAGTGGCTGAAAAACCGGAGGGGCAAAGGGGTCGAGATTCAGGTGCCGCGCCGCGGCGTAAAGAAACAACTGGTGGAGATTGCCGCCGAGAATGCCCGGCAGGGACTGGAACAACTAAAGATAAAGGCGATGACGACGGCAAAATCGTTGGATGCTGCCCTGGATGAAATTGAAAGAGAGCTTAAATTGAAAAGCCCCCCGCAACGCCTGGAGGCCTACGATATCTCCAATATTCAGGGAAAATCGGCGGTGGGGAGTATGGTCGTCTTTGAAAAAGGGAAGCCGAAACCGGCCCACTACCGGCGCTTTAAAATCAGGACGGTGGAAGGCGCCAACGACTACGCCATGCTGCAGGAGGTACTGCTGAGGAGGTTCAAACATGCCGGCAAGGCCGGGTCTTCTGGCAAAGATGCCTGGGCTATAAAGCCTGACCTGATTCTCATCGACGGCGGCAAAGGGCAGTTAAACGCCGCGTTATCAGCGCTGAAAGAAGCCGGTGTTGAAGTAGCCATAGCCAGCCTGGCCAAGGAACACGAGGAAATTTTCATTCCCCGGCGTAAGGAAGCCGTGGTGTTGCCGAAGTCTTCCCCCGGCCTGCAGCTTCTGCAGCGTCTCCGGGACGAAGCGCACCGTTTCGCGGTAAGCTATTTCTCCACGTTGCACCGCCGGAAGGCTTTTGCCTCGGCGCTTGATGATGTTCCCGGTATCGGTCCCAAGCGTAAAAGCGCCCTGCTCCGGCAGTTCGGCACTGTCCAGGGAATCGGTGAAGCCTCCGTTACAGAGCTTGTGGCCGCTACAGGTATGACCAGTGAACAGGCAGCCAAGATAAAGGAGTATTTGTAGTCATGCCCGCGAACTTAACGCCGCAGTACCTCGAGGCGGAGAGGAACTTTCGCCTGGCCAAGACTCCTCAGGAGAAAATAGCCTGTCTGGAAGAGATGCTGGCGGTTATGCCCAAACATAAAGGTACGGACCACCTTCGCGCGGATTTACGCACAAAATTAGCCAGTTTGACCAGGTCTCTGGATAAAAAATCGGCTACCCAGCGAATGTCGATGACGATTGAGAAGGCGGGAGCGGCCCAGGTGGCGGTAATCGGATTTCCCAATTCCGGAAAATCGCAAATCGTGGCCAGTCTGACCAATGCCACACCGACCGTCGCCGCTTACCCCTTTACCACCCAGACCGCCACCCCCGGCATGATGAATTTCGAGAATGTCCAGATACAGCTGATTGATACGCCGCCCCTGAGCGAGCACCCGCCGGAGTGGTGGCTGCTGAATATTATACGCCGGGCCGACGGCCTGCTGCTGGTGGTCGACCTGAGTGAGGACCCGGTAGCCCAGGCGGAGGCATTGATAGCCAAACTTAACGAGAAGAGAATCGGACTGGGCCAGCCGGAAGAAGACGAGGCTGATGATAAAGACGCCCCGGTAAGCTATAAAAAGGCGCTGCTGGTCGGTAATAAAAGCGACCTGGACATAGATGGAAAAAACTTCCGTGCCCTGCAGAATCGTTACGGTGCTCAGTTGCCCGCCATCGCTATTTGCGCCCCGGGTGAAGGACTCGATGAGTTAAAGCAGCGTCTTTTCAAGATACTGGATGTAATCAGGGTCTATACCAAAGAGCCCGGCGACAAGCCGGACATGGGCGAACCGATAATACTGGAACGTGGAGGCACGCTGGAGATGGCCGCCGCCGCCATACACAAGTCCTTTGCCAGGCGTATGAAGTACGCCCGTATCTGGGGCTCCGGTAAGTTCGACGGCGTCCAGGTCAAACGCGACCACGTTTTAGAGGACGGGGATATTATTGAGCTGCATTTGTGAGAGGTTGAAGGGGGGAGCCAGCCCCTCTTTCTATTCTTCCCCCTCTCAAACATAATATTATTGGAGTGCGCTAGATATGCCTGTTTGAGAGGGGGATTAAGGGGGTGAGTTAAACTTAGTCCGCATATTACCGTCTCTCAAAGTGATTTCTTATAGTCGCCGCATTTTTCAATGCAAATCCTTCCACGTCATTATTGAAATATATGTAGACCGCTTCCAGGTTCCCGGCCAGTCCGGCTATCCTCCCGGCCCACCCGGCCAGTGCTTCGTCGCTGTAGCAGCTTGAATAAAGGCTGTCGCTGCCGTGAAACCTGATATAGGCGAAGTCGGCCGTAGCCAGCAGGGGAGAGGTCAGCTTCGGCATATCGAAGACGCAAAAACCGATATGGTGTCGATGGAGTATATCGAAAACCTCTTCCGTAAACCATGATTGGTGCCGGAATTCGACAACGTGTTTCAATCCCGGTGGGAGTGTCTCCAGAAACGCAGTTAATATTGTATCATCGCGGTGCAGGCCGGGCGGAAGTTGAAAAAGCAGGGGCCCCAGCTTGCCTTTCAGGAGAGCGGCTCTTGACATAAAGCTGTCGATAGCTTCATTACAGTCTTTCAGCCGCTTGATATGCGTGATAAGCCGGCTTACCTTCACCGAGAATATAAAGCCGTCCGGCGAGGAATCGTGCCACTTCTGAAAAACGCTCTCTTTAGGTAAGCGGTAGAATGTGTTATTAATTTCCAGGGTGGGGAAATGGCGGGCATAGAACTCCAGCCATTGCACTTTAGGCAGCTTTTCGGGGTAGAAGCGGCCCCGCCAGTCATCGTAGTGCCAACCGGACGTGCCGATGTAATAGTGCGTCATTTATACGCTTCCCGCACTCATTCTATCACTGGCGTAATGGTTTTCCAATTTTTCTTTGTTATCTTTTCCCACCCGAACCGCCCTCGCATCATCTTCGGCTTATCCCGGGAGTTCAAAATACCTCTCTCACTCTCCCTTTACCAAAGGGAGAGAATGATTGTGCAAACCGTATATTTCACTTCTGCCCGAATCTGTCTCCCTCCTTTGTAAGGAGGGATTAAAGGAGAATAGTGCCCCTCTCAAGAAATTCTCCCCCTCTCCTGCTGAAAGCCTTACCAGGAGAGGGGGAATAAGGGGGTGAGGTCAAGAATAATTATCTCCCTTAGCTTGACCGGCTCAAGCGTAATCCGATATATTTGAAATAGCAGACCCGTACGAAAAGGAGTTTATCCCCGACATGAAATTAGCTATTCAAATTGATTTTGATGGAACGGTAACCGAAGAAGACGTCAGCTTTCTCCTGCTAGATACGTATGTGGGCAGCGTCTGGCGCGAGCACCTCGTGGAGTACACGGAGGGCAGGATTCCCGTCGGCACGTTTAACAAAAAGGTTTTCAGTCTGATGAAAGCCGGTAGAAAGAAGATGACCGACCTCGTCTTAAGCAGCGACCGCGTTAAGGTACGCCCGGGTTTTCAGGAGTTCCTGGACTACTGCAATCAAGAGGGCATAAAAACAGTCATCGTCAGCAACGGCCTGATTTTCTATATCGAAGCCATCCTGGACAAACTGGGTATCAATAGCGTCGAAGTATACGCCGCACAGAATAGCTTCAGCCCCGAAGGTATGAAAGTAGCCTATATCGGTCCGGACGGTACCGAGATGGAAATCGGCTTCAAGGAGTCCTATACCGAGTTGCTGGAGAAAGACGGCTACGATGTTGTATACGTGGGCAACGGCGCCTCGGATATCTTTTCGGCCAGGCGGGCTAAACACGTTTTCGCTATCGATGAACTATTGAAATGCTGCCGGGAAGAAAATGTACCGTGCACTCCGTTTTCGGACTTCTTTGATGTTATCAAAGGGCTGGAAGCCCTGGCAACGGGCTAGTCTATTTTCAGCGTTATCCCGATAGGACAGTGGTCCGAGCCCATGACCTCGGGCAGGATAAAGGCGTTGGTTACGGACGGCAGCAGGTTGTCGCTGACGAAGAAATAGTCGATTCTCCACCCCACGTTCCTTGCCCTCGCCCCTGATTTCATGTCCCACCAGGTGTATTGATTCGGCCTTTTATCAAAGTGGCGGAAGGTATCTACGTACCCATGCGCGATGAACTTGTCAATCCAGGCCCTCTCTTTCGGTAAAAAACCGGAGACTTTAGAATTTTCTTTAGGCCGGGCCAGGTCGATTTCCCTGTGGGCGGTATTGACATCTCCGCAGATAACCAGTTTCTTATCTTTAGATTTAAGGGAATCGGCATATTGCAGGAAGACGTCGTAAAAAGCCATCTTGTAGTCCAGGCGTTCCTGACCTGACTTGCCGTTGGGGAAATAGATATTCAAAAGGGTAAACCCGGGATATTCGGCAATGATAACTCTGCCTTCCAGGTCGAGACCGCTGGAGCCGAAGTCATACCGTATATCCAGCGGTTTCTCTTTGGCGAAGACGGCCACGCCGCTATATCCTTTTCTCTCCGGGTGGTTCCAGCAGACATGATAGCCCGCCGGCTTTATAAGGTCGGCATCAAGCTGTTCGGGCCGGGCTTTGGTCTCCTGGAGGCAGAGGATATCCGGCGATTCTTTATAAAGCCATTCCAGGAAGCCTTTCCTTCTGACAGCCCTGATGCCGTTGACATTCCAGCTTAAAATCTTCAGCTCTTTCATAGACGTATCCTTCTTGACCTCTCCCCCTTTTCCCCTTCTCGCCTGTTATCCATTCCCACCCAAGCCGCCCTCGCGTCATCCGCGGCTTATCCCTGAGTTATTTCCCCACCCCATAATAGGGGAGTACGCAGCGAGAGGGGGCGCAGCCCCCTCTCAAATCTTCTCCCCCTTCCCTTTGTAAGGGAAGGGGGTCAGGGGGATAGGTTATCTCGCCCTCCCGTTTGATAACGGAGTATATATTTATTATACTTTTAACAGGGAAATAAATACCACAGAAGTCGTTTCCGCTTTTTCAAATCCGGTTGTTTTAACATTATTATAGTCGAAAAGGTGTTGTTTTGGAAAAGGTTTATACCAATCTTACTAACGGCGGCCCTGTCCTCGTCTATGTCAATGACGGTAAGATAGTACGTATCCGACCGCTGGTGCTGGACGAGAGTGACGCCGCATCGTGGACTATTAACGCCGACGGACGGAGTTTCTCGCCGCTGCGGAAGGCCTGTATATCACCCTTCACTGCCGTTGAGAAATCGCGGATACATTCCGATGTCCGTCTTAAATATCCCCTCATTCGTGAAGACTTTGATCCCGCCGGTGAGCGTAATCCGGGCAACCGGGGGAGGTCCGGCTACAAACGCATCAGCTGGGACGAAGCCCTGGGCATCGTCGCCGGTGAGATGAAGAGAATCAGAGAAGCCTACGGGCCGGAAGCCGTCATGTCCCGCGCTTCTTCCCACCATAACTGGGGCAACGTCGGCTACCGCACCTCCACCTGGGCGCGATTTTTCAACATGATAGGCTTTACCGATATCCTGGATAATCCCGATAGCTGGGAAGGATGGCACTGGGGGGCGACCCATGTCTATGGTTTTTACTGGCGACTCGGCATGCCGGAGCAGTACGACCTGCTGGAGGACGCGTTAAAGAACACCGACCTTGTGGTGCACTGGGGCAACGACCCCGATTCTACGCGCGGTATCTACGGCGGGCAGGAATCGGCAATGTGGCGACTCTGGCTGAGGGAACTGGGCAAGAAGCAGATTTTCATTGACCCCTTCTGCAACTATACCGCCACGATACTGGGCGATAAGTGGATAGCCCCCCGCCCCGGCACCGATGCCGCCATGGCGGAAGCCGTCGCCTATGTCTGGCTTACGGAGGGCACTTATGATAAAGACTACGTGGCCGGGCGTACGGTGGGATTTGATGATTTCAGGAAACATATTCTTGAGGACTCATGTACGCCGGAGTGGGCGGCGGAAATCTGCGATGTGCCGGAACATGTTATAAAGAGTCTGGCGCGGGAATGGGCTTCAAAGAGGACGATGCTGGCGGCCGGTTCCCGCGGCGGCGAGTCCGGCGCCTGCCGCCAGGCTTACGGCACGGAATGGGCGCGTCTGATGGTGCTGCTCCAGGCAATGCAGGGGCTGGGCAAACCGGGCGTAAACATCTGGGGCACGACCATGGGCCCGCCCTATAACGCCGATTTCGATTTCCCCGGCTACAGCTCCTTCGGACCCGATTTCCTCAACGGCTTTGCTAAAAAACAGGTGGAAAATCCGGTGAAGCAGCGTATCTACCGGCTTCTCGTCCCGGAAGCTATTCTCAGTCCACCGATAAGCTGGCTCGGCGAGACCTTCTGCGGGCAGTCGCTGGAGCAGCAGTTCGTCCCCTTTACCTACCCCGCCCCCGGCTGCTCCGAGGTCAGGATGTTCTATCGCTACGGCGGCTCGTATCTGGGGACGATGACCGGCACCAACCGCTGGGTGAAAATGTACCAGAGTCCCAAGCTGGAGTTCGTTGTCAACCAGGACTGCTGGTGGTGCACCGAGACCCACCTGGCGGATATCATTCTACCAGCCTGCACTAATTTTGAGCGACCTGATATCGGCGAGTGGGCCAATACCGGCGGCTATACCCATCACGGTTCCAACGCCTGTAACCACCGGGTCGTTGTTTACCAGCACAAGTGTATCGAGCCGCTCTATGAATCTAAGTCCGACTATCAGATATTTACCGAGCTGGCCGAAAGGCTGGGCATTAAAGAGGATTTTACCGAGGGCAACTCCGAGGAAGACTGGATAGAGAAAGTCTTTCATTATTCCGACCTGCCGAAATACATATCCTTCGAGGACTTTAAAAAGAAGGGGTATTTCATCGTGCCCATGCCGGAGGACTACCAGTCGACGCCCGGCCTGCGCTGGTTCTACGACGGTCGTGACTGTGATACCCCCGACTACTTCAATCCCAAGCGAAATACGGAGAAGGGGAAAGAGCTGGGGACGTACAGCGGCAAGATAGAGTTCGTTTCCCAGAGCCTTTTAAAACACCTCCCCGACGACGAGGAAAGACCGCCTTTACCCCGATACATACCCAGCTGGGAGGGCTATAACTCGGCGCTGGCAGGAAAATATCCCCTCCAGCTTATCACCCCCCACCCCCGCTACTCCTTCCACACGCACCACGATGCTAATTCAAGCTGGCTGGGAGAGATACCGGGGCATCGTATACTCAAAGACGGGTATTACTGGCGTCCGGTACGCCTGAATCCCGCAGACGCCGCCGCCAGAGGCATTAGTAGCGGGGATATCGTAAAGATATATAACGACCGCGGCACCGTGCTATGCATCGCCGAGGTTACGGAGCGCATGCGTAACGGTGTCGCCCACTGTTACTACGGCTCCGGTAAGTATGACCCCCTCGAACCGGGCAATCCGGACAGCATCGACAGGGGCGGCTGCGTGGCTATATTGACGCCTTCCCGCCTGCTTTCCAAGAACGCCCCCGGCATGGCGCCCAATTCCTGCCTGGTGGAAATAAAGAAGTGGACGGAGTAGAAGATTTGACAAAAAAAGAGAAAGGACGGTGAAGCTATGGAAACTATATTGGATATCATCAGGAAGAGAAAAAGCATCCGGAAATACAAAGACAAGCCGCTGCCGAAAGAAGTTGTTGACACTATTCTGGAAGCCGCTAAATACGCTCCCACCGCCCGGAATCTCCA
>CAYNDI010000067.1:0-10558 GCA_964395955.1 uncultured Dehalococcoidaceae bacterium | reverse complement strand
CCCTCCTTTCGCAAAGAGCCTGCCCTGAGCCTGCCGAAGGGAGGGGGATACAGGGGGTGGATTTTGTTCCAGTTTTTACGCCCCCTCTTTGACGCCCTTGAAGATTCATTTTGGTAAATAGAGAGTATAAGGGAGGCGAAGCCTCCCTTTGAAAATACTCCCCCTTCCCTTCCCAAGGGAAGGGGGTAGGGGGATAGGTTGTTTAATAATCCCGTTAACATTGTTGACATAAGTCCTTATCTGCTAAACTTAATTGAGTTACTTTATTTATAATATGGCTAATATCAGGAAATTTACAAGAACCATCTCCGGAGTGACGCCGCTGGCGGTGATGACCGCGCCTGTAAGCTGTCCCGGTAAATGCCTGTACTGTCCCACCTACCCGGGTTCCCCCAAGAGCTATACGCCGGAATCGCCGGCGGTGCTGCGCGCCCGGAAGTTCGATTATGACGCCCGGCAGCAGGTCGAGATAAGGCTCAAAACGTTCTCGGACATGGGCCACCCCACGGATAAAATCGAACTTATAGTCATGGGCGGCACTTTCCTGGCGCAACCAATCGATTATCAGTACCGCTTTATCAAGGAATGCTACGACGGGCTCAACGGCGTGGCATCGGACACGCTGGAAGAGGCTAAACGACTTAACGAGACGAGTCAAAACCGCTGTACCGGACTCTGCATTGAGACGAGGCCGGACTGGTGCGGACCGGACGAAATTAAGCGGATGCTGGAGTTCGGCGCTACCCGTGTCGAACTCGGCGTGCAGACACTGGACGATGATATATACCGTCTGGTGAGGCGGGGACATGGAGTGGCGGAGGTGGTCCGGGCTACCGCTTTACTCCGCGAATACGGTTTTAAGGTCTATTACCACTGGATGCCCGGCCTCCCCGGCGCGACGCCGGAAAAAGACCTGGAAATGTCCCGGACGCTTTTCACCGATGACCGTTTTAAGCCGGACGGACTCAAGCTGTATCCCACCATGGTAGTTGAGGGTACCGAACTGGAAAAGTGGTACCGGGAAGGGCGTTACCACCCCTATGATGACGACACGATGGTCAATCTGACCATCGATATTAAGTCGCTTGTTCCCAAATATGTGCGGATTTCCCGCGTATTACGCGATATTCCGTCGAAATTCATCGTCGCCGGACTCAAAGACTCGCTGCGGGGTATCGTCAGGGAGAGGATGAAAAACGACGGCATCGAGTGCCGCTGCATACGCTGCCGCGAGTACGGCCATCGGGCGCAGGCCGGCCGGGAGATAGGCGAACCCCGTCTGTTAAGAATGGACTATACCGCTGCCGGGGGCAAGGAAATTTTCCTGTCCTTCGAGGACGAGAAAGAGACGCTCTTCGGTCTGCTGCGACTCCGCATTCAGTCCCGTCCCGTCCCGGCGCTGGGAGGCCCGGACGGCTATCATGCCGTCATCAGGGAGCTGCATGTTTTCGGGCCGGAGGTACCCATCAATGAGCAGAGAACGCAGTCCGCCCAGCATAAAGGCCTGGGGAGGGCATTACTGCTGGAGGCGGAGAGGATTGCCCGCGACGAGTTTAAGACAGAAAGCATGGTCGTCCTGAGCGGGACCGGCGCTAAAGAATACTACCGCACCGGGTTCGGCTATCGCTCGGAGGGCGACTACATGGTTAAGACCCTGAGACCTCAGGATTAGTCATCCTGGCATCAGTTACTTATTCGGTTTTTCTCTTGGTTTTGCAGTTCTTTTTGTTCCCTGGTCTGATTGCCTGATGCTCCGTTTTCACTGTTGGATAGCTGCTCCCGGTTCTTTGCCTGGTTCTGGTTCTCGGTCTGGACCTGGGCGGTGACGTTCCCGGAAGTCTCGCCGGCAGCCCGGGCGGCGGTTGAAATCTGCAGGTTCAGCTTTTCTTTTATCTTTACCGGTATGTTCTGCAGCGCCGTGGCATTCGCCGTTGTTTCATCGAGGGCGTTGGCTTCCTTCAGTTTTTCCACGGCTCTCTCGTATTTATGTATCGAGTTCTCTATTGCATTTTCGATGCCTTTATGGGCCGCCTCGGGGGCATTTTCATATACCCTTGTTAAAACTTCAAGTCGGTTAGAAGTCGAGTGCGCCAGGCGCTCCTGTACGGCGGTAATATCCAGGCCCTTTTCCTCGGCGATCTGTACCATTTCCTCTTCCAGTTCGGCAATCCTGGCCGCGTAGTCCAGGACTTCATTGACATCGTCGGACACATTATCGGTTACGTTATCGCTGGCTCTGACTCGTACTCTGGCTCTTTCCATTAAATTTTCTATCGTCTCCGAGCTGATATCGAGAGCCCATTGTGTCCTGTTCTTGGCCATGACGCGCAGGGCGTTCACTTGGCCGTTGATGGTCGACGTTTTGGCGCGTACGATGGTTTCCCGGGCTTTTGCAGCTTCTTCGGTATTTTCTTCATCGGTGGGAGTAACATTATCCGAGAGTCTCGCGGCGAGTTTGTCGTTAAGCTCGCATAACCTGGTATGAAGCCGGTACGCTGAAGCGGATAGTCTTTCCGAGACATTGGCCGAGGTACCGTTCTTCACGGCTTCTTCCAGTCTTTGGTTGACCATAACCATGAATCCCTCATAATCGTTGGCCGCCCGGGTCATTTCCCTTATCTTGTTTTTAGCAGCCATGGCCTTGGCTTCGGATAACCGTTCCTCGGCGTAACGCAGGGCTCTTTTGGCTTTTGCCTCCGCCCCGAAAGTAAAAAACATGCTGATGTTTTTACCCAGCTTGTCCATGAAATAAAAGGGACTGTCCGGCGTAATGCCGGGGCCGGGGAGTTCCTCGTCCTGGGCGTAGACGGCGCCGCCTATGAACAGCGAGGTGATGAGCAGGCAGCTTACCAGGGCTATTCTTAAAATTCTGGTTTTCATGATTGACCTCCCGTGGGAATATTTAGGCTTTCTGTATTATATAACGTAAAAAGTAGGATTTAGTTAGCCATACCGTGGGAAATTGGTCATAGAGAAAAAGGTAGCGGGTGTGTGTCATTCTGAGCGTAGCGAAGAATCTGGTTTCCATATTGGAAACAGATTCTCACGGTCGTTCTTCCGCGGAAGGACTCCCTCAGAATGACTTTCAAGAAAAAGCCAAAGGTAGAGGAAGAGTGGTGGCTTAATATCTGCCCAGTTCTTCCAGCCTGTCGTCATCGATGCCGAAATGGTGGGCTATCTCGTGCCGGACGACGCGCTGTATCTCGACAACGACCTGGGTATCGTTCCGGCAGATGGACTCAATCGGTCTCTGGAAGATGGTTATCTTGTCCGGCATGACGAATCCGTACCCGTGAGTACGCTCGGTCAGGGGCACACCTTCATAAAGACCGAGCAGCATTCCCCCGCGCTTCCCCTTTAGATGTCTCAATTGGTCGCGTGTCGGCATATTGGCCACCACAACGTCGATATTTTCCAGCCTCTCGTGGATTTCATCGGGCAGGCTATCGATGGCCTGGACTACCAGCTGTTCGAATTTGAGACTATCCATTAACCCGTTCTCCGGAGCGACCAGATAGCGTATATCAAAAGGAAATAGGCGCTGACACTGGAACTCAGAACGAAGGCGCCGATGACCTTGCATAAGTAGTGGTCGGCCAGCGGCGAAATGATGAAACGGACGAAATGGGTAACGCCGGCCAGTAATCCGGCCGTTAATACCACGGTCATTCCGGTGGCAAACCAGCGGCTTTTCAATTTCTCGGGCCTGATAACCAGGTAAACAAAAAGGGCGTTGGCACCGATTAACGCCAGGATTAGCGGTATGAAGATAAGCATGGTGCCCGGCGTCGGTATAACGACTATCTGCCAGATAGCACGGATAACAATGGCGATAACCGCCAGGGTAAAGGTCACGATAAACCAGCTTTTAAGTCGTGAATAATTCATTTTCGGTATTATTTCTCCTTGAGCTGTGCCAGGTCGAATTTCATGCCGTCCCGCGCCGCGATAACGAGTACGCCGGTCTTTCGGGATAACTCCTCGGCTATCAGCCGCGGCTTGGCCTGCCATACGTGCAGTCCGAAGTGGCTGAGGATGGCTGCCTTCGGTTTGATTTTCTTAATGATAAGTTCGGCATCCGGTATCGAAAGGTGGTCGATAGGCCGGGGTTCGGTGAGTACCATATTGATAATGATAACATCGGCGGCATAGCTGTCGGCCAGTCCTTCGAAATAGCGGGTATCGGCAATATAAGCCACGGAATAATCGGGAGTCTGGAAGATCATGCCGTAGGTCTCCGCCGGGTGCCGGTGCCTGACCGGTGTCGTGAAGGAGACGTTATCAATCCGGTAAGACTTGCCCGCCTCCAGCACGGTAATGCCTTCGATGTAGTTTTTCAGGTAGGAGAAGATAACCGGCTCATCGGTCAGGGCGTCGGCCGGGGCGAACAGCCGTCCGTGCCGGTTAAGGCCGCCGTTGGTCATGGCTTCCACCATGACGTTGGTATCCGCCGCGTGGTCCAGGTGGCGGTGGGAAAGGATAATAGCGCTCAATTTCTCCGGATTCAGCTTTCTCCTGGTGGTCTGGACGATACAGCCCGGCCCGGGGTCAATAAGTAGCCGGGTGCCGTTCAGGCTCAGCCATATCCCCCCTGAGGCGGCCAGCTGCCGGCTTACCATGAAGCGGGCTCCGGCTGTCCCCAGGAAGGTTATCGTATCCTTCGTCGTGTTATCGTCAATCATTTCGGGTGCAACTATTTTCTATGATAAAAGATACAGGCTGTTTTTACAATCGGCATTATTTTGTTCATCCCCGCCCCGCCTCGGTTGTTATCTTTTCCCACCCATACCGCCCGGTATCATCTCCGGCTTAGCCCATAGTCTCTCCCTCTCTGTTTACGGAGAGGGGGATTAGGGGGAGAGGTAACAAATACCTCCCCCTTTGAAAAAGGGGGACTGAGGGGGATTTTCGATCCAATTTTTTGACAATTTTCTTTCCCCGTATATATACTTAATGGGGCAAGATATATTGATATTTTAATATAAATATATCGGGAGAGGGTCTGATATCATCAGGAGGTGAAGAAAAAGATGGAAAAGCAAGTGACAACTCACCGCGGCGGGCACCTTGAGGCTTTACTCAACGGCTGCCCTGATGCCATCCTGGCAGTTAATGCCGATGGGATTATCAAGTTTGCCAATAAGGAAGCCTGTAAGCTTACCGAACGCAGCATGACCGAATTAATCGGCGAGAGTATCATCGAAGTCTACGAAAGCAAGGAAGCCGCCCGGGAAGCCAACAAGAAAATCTATGAGGCGGGCGGGACCGTCCATGACCTGGAAACCAAGACGAGAACCAAGAGCGGCAAGCTGATTACGGTACGCGTTTCCGCTTCGCATCTATACGACCACAACGGCAAGTATATCGGCGGCGTCGGCTATTTTGCCCAGTACCGCCCCTGGACGGGGGCGGAGGCGGAAGTCAAGGCGCGTGTCGATGACCTGGAAGCCAGGCTCGATAAATGGAAGGCCCTGGCGGCGCCCGTCTTCGAACTGTATCCAGGACTATCCATAATGGTAGTCGTCGGCCATCTCGATGCCGACCGCTTCGAGGATATCATCACTAATCTGCTTGACCATATCACGGGTGTCAAGACCCGCGTTGTCATCCTTGACCTGTCCGCAGCTGTTATGGACGAAGAAAAGGTCGCCGAACAATTGAGAAAGACGGTACGTGCTGTCCGTTTGCTGGGGGTGGAGTGTGTGGTTGCCGGTATGCAGACAGCTCTGGCTCGGGCTCTGGAACCGCTGATTACAGACATTGGTATGGCTAAGAATTTCAGTTGTATGGAGCTTGCTCTGGAATCCGCACTTGACATAATAGGATGTAAAATCTTCCCGAAGGACTAGACTCAGGAGGACTGATTTTTGGATAAAGTATTTCCCAGTGTAGACAAAGCGGTGGAGGATATCCCCGATGGGGCGTCTATTGCCATAGCCGGATTCTTTACCGCGGGAACACCCCTGCCTCTTATCAGGGCTCTGGCAGAACAGGGGGCCAAAAACCTGACCATTATCTGTATGCAGATGGGGCCGGGCAACGAGGACATAAACCAGCTTGTTGTCAATAAACAGGTAAAAAAAGCCATCTGCAATTATCCTTTTTACCGATCGGCAAGTCGCGGGGCCAACTCTCCTACCGAACAGGCGGTACGCGCCGGCAAGCTTGAAATGGAAGTATCTCCCATGGGCACCTTCTCGGAAAGGCTGAGAGCCGCGGGTGCCGGTATTGCCGCTTTCTATACCCCCACCGGTGTGGGGACGGTCGTGGAGCAGGGCAAGGAAAAGAGAGAGTTCGGCGACCATGTATATCTTCTGGAAACCGCTCTCAAACCCGATTACGCCTTCGTGTACGCCTATAAAGGCGACCGCATGGGAAATCTCTGCTGTCACAAGACCGCCAGGAACTATAATCCGGAGATGGCGGCCGCCGCTAAAATAACTATCGCCGCCGTGGAGAACATCATCGAACCCGGCGAGATTGACGGCGATATGATACATATCCCGGGTGTCTACGTGCAGAGGGTAGTCAAGGTAGACCGTCCCGAGTACATTCCCACGATTGACTGATATCCGTAGAGGAGAACTGAGAAAGTGAACGTTGCTAAAACAAAGAAATTCAAAGGGCTTTCCCGGGAGTTAATTGCGCTCAGGATAGCCAATGAGCTTGAAGACGGCACCTATGTAAATCTGGGTATCGGCATTCCGACTCTCGTTTCCGACTGGATTGAGGGTCGTGATATTGTCTTACAGGCTGAGCTTGGTATGCTCAATACCGGGCCGCTGGCATCTCAGGACCAGGTAGAGCAGGACCTTATCAATGCCAGCTGCCAGCCGGTTACCGAGTTGCCGGGGAGTTGCTATTTCTCCGAGAACGAATCGTTCGCCATGATACGGGGCGGCTATATGGACACGGCCGTCCTTGGCGCTTTACAGGTATCGGAAAAAGGCGACCTGGCGGGCTGGCAGAACCCGGGGCGGGGTCTGCCGGAAGATATCGGCAATATCGGCGGCTCTATGGACCTGGCCGTGGGTGCCCGGAGAGTCATCATCGCCATGATGCACGTGACCAACGACGGTCAGTTTAAGATTGTAAAAAATTGCTCTTATCCCCTCACTGCCCAGGGCGTGGTCGACCTTATCGTTACCGACCTGGCGTTTATCGAAGTGACGCCGAAAGGTCTTCTATTAAAAGAGGTTGCCCCCGGCCTTACTGCCGAAGACGTGCAGTCGGTCACCGAACCTAAACTAATTATCAGTAAAGACTTGAAGGAAATGGCACTTTAGGCTGGATATCGTCTAGAAAATAAAGGGAGGCTTGTATGCTTCCCTTTTTTATTTGGTTAGGATAAGATAATGGCATTGCGGAAGGGGGAAAATGGAATCAACGTTAATCGCTCCCTGCGGCATGAACTGCGCTTTATGCAGCAGCTACTTGTCGATGAAAAACGACCTGAAAAAACAGGGAATCATGAGGAGTTATTGCGTAGGGTGTCGCCCGCGGGGTAAAAATTGCGCCTTCATGAAAAAGAGTTGCGACCTTTTGGCGAATGGGCTTGTGCAGTATTGCTTTGAATGTGAAGAATTTCCCTGCCGCAGATTGAAAGCTCTCGATAAGCGTTACCGCACGAACTACCAAATGAGTATGATAGAAAACCAGGAATATATCAGGGATAACGGCATGGAGGCTTTTCTGGAAAAAGAAGCAAAAAAATGGCGGTGCCCGGAATGCGGCGGGGTAATTTGCTGCCATAACGGAATTTGTTATAGTTGCGGGCTGGAAAAACTCAAGACGAAAAAAAGAAGGTACCGCTGGACTGATGACTAGCTGGCATTAGTCTGTTATAATTCTTCACGTATACTCTGTTACCGGAGAGGACATCATGGAAAAGAAACTTAAAGTCGGCGTTATCGGGGCTACCGGCGTGGTCGGCCAGAACTATCTGAAGCTGCTGAAAAACCATCCCTGGTTCGAGGTGGTTTATCTGGCGGCGTCGCCGCAGTCCGCCGGTAAGAAGTACGCCGATGCCGTGGCCGGACGCTGGCACATGAACGTGGCTATTCCAGCTGAGTACCGTGATATCGTTGTCGATGATGCCAGCAAGGTAGGTGAAGCCGTCGGCAGGTGCCGGCTGGTCTTCTCGGCGGTGGAGATGGATAAAAAGGCTATCATGGCGCTGGAAGAGGAGTACGCCGCCCGGGGATTCGCCGTCGTATCCAATAACTCGGCCCACCGCCATACTGCTGACGTGCCCGTGATGGTCCCGGAAATAAACCACGACCACCTGGATATCATCCCCCGGCAGCAGCAACAGCGCGGCTGGCAGCAGGGCTTCCTCGTCGTCAAGCCCAATTGCAGCATCCAGAGCTATATGCTGCCGCTCTATGCCTTGATAAAGGCCGGGTATCCCGTTGATAGTATGATTGTTACCACCTTGCAGGCGGTATCCGGCGGCGGTTATCCCGGTCCCGCTTCCATTGATTTGATAGATAATGTGCTTCCCTATATACCCGGTGAAGAAGAAAAATCGGAGGTGGAACCGGCCAAGATACTGGGCAGGATAGAGGACGGCAAAGTCATCCCGGATGAAAGCATAAAAATATCCGCCCACTGTAACCGTGTCGCTGTCTCCGACGGTCACACCGCCTGTTGCAGCATCCGTTTTTCCGGCAGGAAGCCGGAAATGGGCGAGGTTATCCGCATCTGGCGTGATTTTTCATCGCTGCCCCAGGAATTGAAACTGCCCTCGGCGCCCGTACCGCCGATTATCTATCTTGACGAACCCGACCGACCCCAGCCACGCCAGGACCGGGAGGCCGGCAACGGCATGGCGGTCACCGTAGGGCGTCTCCGCCCCTGCAATGTCTTCGATTACCGCTTCGTCGGCCTGCACCATAATACCGTCAGGGGCGCGGCGGGAGGCTCCATCCTTACGGCGGAGCTTCTGGTGGCTAAAGGACTGGTTAAGTAAAGTCGGGGATATGAGAAACCCGGGGGGCTTCCGTTCGGAAGCCCCCTTCTTTTAGTATCTGTTGTTATTTTTTCTTGGGGTTGGCGATGTACTTAACGCCGGCATGTCTCTTGAGCGGACCGGTGGGGCGTACCGACGCCTCTTCGGAAATCCTGGCATCAATGAAGATGAAGGGCTTGCCGACGCGCTTCACGTCAAGCGGGCAGTGCATGACGCCCTTGGGGATGAATATGTAGCAGGGATAATTGATTTTTACTATCTTGTCGCCGAGCGTCATCTCGACATCGGCGTCGAACTCACTGAAGTCCTGAGGTTCGCCGATGAGCCATATCCACTGGTCGAAGGGGTGTTTGTGCGTTGGTGAGCCCATCGATACCGGTGCGGTGATGCGGGCGAATCCCTGGGCAAGGTGCGATTCGGGGATTTCCATATTGCCCATGCCGGTAATCATGGGTTCGACGATTTGATGATGTATTGATTTCCACGGCATTAACTCGACGACGTTTGGCTCCCGTACCACATTTTTAAGTTTATCAAAACTTTGTATTTTTTTTGCCACTTAACCCTCCTTTGTTAATCGATAATATCACTCGCTACTAATATAAGGGAATAGCGGGAGAAAACACAAATTAAAAGGAAGTCTCCTTTTAAGAAGCCTCCCCCTTTATTAACATAATGGCTCCCCGAGCTGGATTCGAACCAACAACCTAGCGGTTAACAGCCGCCCGCTCTACCGTTGAGCTATCGGGGAAAGCAGCATTGAATCCTAATAATTATCGCTTTTTCCTGTTTTCAAGTCAAGTGTACTGCATTCAGGTTTTAAAGCTGATATAATGTAGTTAGATTCATCATGGGGGCAAAGGTGTGCCGTTAAACGATAGAGACTACATGAGAAATCCCCCTCCGCAACGGGGAGGTTCCGGGACGTTCCGGAGTCCCTTTAGTTTCGGTATTAATCCTGTATGGGCGCTGATTATCGCCAATTTTCTGCTCTTTTTTGCGGTGATGTTCTCCAGCGAGGGCCGGTATCCCTTCGGTGAATATCGGGAGATAATTATAGACCGGTTTACTTATTACCTGGGATTGATTCCCTATTATTTCACCGAACGGCCGTGGACTATCTTGACCGGCATGTTTATCCACTCCGGCTTCGGTCACATCTTTGGTAATATGATTACCCTTTTCTTTTTTGGTTCGTTCCTGGCGCGGCTGGTAGGCAACAAATGGTTTGTCCTTATATATTTCGTTGGCGGCCTTGCCGGTAATGCCTTATACCTGGCCTTGGGCGAATCTTTCTCGATTGCCGTGGGAGCTTCCGGTGCCGTCTATGCCATAGCCGGAGCGCTGGTGGTGATGATGCCCACACTTACGGTTCGTCTGTATTTTCTGATTCCCATGCCCCTCTGGGTGGTCGTCCTCGTCTTTTTCGGCATCTGGTCTTTCATCCCCGGTGTCGCCTGGCAGGCACATATCGGCGGTCTGGTAGTCGGGCTTATCGCCGGGTATTTCTTCCGGAGAAGGATGCTACCAATGGTTTATTATCGCCAGTGACCTCGTGTCAGACACGCCTGCAGCTTGACTTTTAGC
>CAYNDI010000066.1:0-10600 GCA_964395955.1 uncultured Dehalococcoidaceae bacterium | reverse complement strand
TGCGGCTTCGTCAACTGCATCCCCGTCTTCATCGCCAGCCGGAAGGACTGGGCGGCGCGCTTCGCCGATAGGGGGCTGCCCGTCATCGGCGACGATATCAAGTCGCAGGTCGGCGCCACTATCACCCACCGCCTCCTCACCCGCCTTTTCCGGGACAGGGGCGTCAAGCTGGAGCATACCTACCAGCTCAACTTCGGCGGCAATACCGATTTTCTCAATATGCTGGAGCGGGAACGGCTGGAGTCCAAGAAAATCTCCAAGACCAACGCCGTTACCTCCCAGCTGGATTATAAAATGGACCCCGATGACGTACACGTCGGCCCGAGCGATTACGTACCCTGGCTCAAGGACCGCAAGTACTGTCATATCAAGATGGAAGGCCGTACCTTCGGTGATGTACCATTGATCATCGATATGAAGATGGAGGTGTGGGACAGTCCCAACTCGGCCGGTGTCGTTATTGATGCCCTGAGGTGCTGCAAGCTGGCGCTGGATAACGGACTAAAAGGCGAGCTAACGGCGCCCTCCGCCTACTTCATGAAGTCGCCGCCGATACAGTACACCGACGACGAGGCCCGCAAGATGGTCGAGGATTTTATCAAAGCCACCGCCCGTCCCGAGGCTGTCATGAAAAAAACGCAAAAGCAGGAAGCTGCAAAATAGCCGCCCATGAAGATAGCGCTGGTTTCACCTTATGACTTCGCCTATCCCGGCGGGGTAGTCAGCCATATTTCATGCCTGGATAAGCAGTTTACCCGTCTGGGCCATGATGTCAAGATTATCGCGCCGGCTTCCAAGGCCGTCTATACCATGGGTGACCGTTTTATTCGTATCGGCACACCACGCTCCATCCCGGTCAGCGGCTCCGTAGCCCGTATTACCGTGTCCATACGGCTGGAGTCCCAGATAAAAGAAGTCTTCGAGCGTGAGAAATTCGATATCTGTCACCTCCACGAACCCCTGATGCCCACGCTGTGCACCACCGTTCTCCGGTTAAAGCGCGCGCCGATGGTCGGCACGTTTCACGCCTCCGGCGGCAGACCCTGGTACACCATGTTCTCGCCCATCATGAAGTGGTACCTCGACCGCTGGTTCCGCAAGCTCGATGCCCGCATCGCCGTTTCCCCGGTAGCGCAACGATATATCAGCACCTATTTCCCCGCCGAATATACCATCATACCCAACGGCATCGATACTCATCATTTTAATAATCACGCCACGCCGTTTGATAATTTTATGGATGGTAAAATCAATATCCTGTTCGTCGGACGGATGGAAAAAAGGAAGGGCTTTGACTACCTCTGGAAGGCTTACCGTATAGTCAAACAGGAAATCCCGGACTGCCGCCTTATCGCCGTGGGGCCGGGCGTCCGGTTACGCAACAAGTACGAGAAACGCATCAGCCGTACCGGTCTGACCGATGTCGTTTTTGTCGGTTACGCCGCCTATGCTGACCTCCCCAGGTACTATAAAACGGCTGATATCGTCTGTTTTCCCAATACGGGATGGGAGAGTTTCGGCGTCGTCCTCCTCGAGGCAATGTCCATCGGTAAGCCCATTATCGCCTCGGCCATCGATGGTTTTAATTGCGTCCTCACCGATGGCGTCGAGGGAATCGCCGTCCCGCCCCGGGATACCTATAAACTCGCCGAGGCCCTTTTCAAACTCATTAAAGACGAGCAGCTCCGCCAGCAGATGGGTGCCAGTGGTAAACCGAAGGCGCGCCAATATGACTGGTCTGTCATCGCCCAGAAGGTGCTGGGCGTCTATACGGAAGTACTGAACGGGACACACCACGGGACAGTACCGGGAGCTTCCTCTGATGCGACTTTAGCCAAGCCGTAAGCCATGTCAAAACTGGAAAAGACCCGCAGAAACATTTCTAACTCTATCGCGCCGCCCATCGCCAGGTTTCTGGCAAAGACCCCGCTTACACCGAATGTCCTGACATGGTTCGGGTTCCTGGTAAACGTCGGCGCCGCCGTACTTATCGTTACCGAACACCTTCTGGCTGCCGGAATCGTTGTCCTGATAGCGGGTCTGTTCGATATGCTTGACGGCGCCCTGGCGCGTCTTACTGACCGGGTTTCCCGCTTCGGTGCCATTCTTGATTCCACCCTCGACCGCCTTTCCGAGGCTGTCGTGCTGCTGGGTCTGCTGGTTTTGTACGTCCGGGAACAGCACGTCGCCGGGTCTCTAATCATCGGCGTAACGCTGCTTTTCTCTCTCATGGTAAGTTATATCCGCGCCAGGATTGAGGGGATGGGCATCGAATGTAAGGCGGGTTTTTTTACCCGGCCGGAGAGGGTTATTGTGCTGGCGCTGGGTTTACTGCTGAGCCAGTTTGACCATGCCCTGCTTACCGCCCTGGTGATTATAGCTTTCTTCAGCTTTATCACTGTTATTGAAAGGGTCCTTTACGCCTGGCGTCAGACAAGGACCTGAGACAAGGAAAATTCTCTTTTTACCGTGACTGAATAGTATAGACAATCTATGCCCCTGGTGGTAGAATGTATGGGTTTTGCGCAAGGAGGTTAACATGCCGGTTGTAGCTGTTATCGGAGCTCAGTGGGGAGATGAAGGCAAAGGTAAAATGGTTGACATGCTGGCGGAGAAAGCCAGGTATGTGGTGCGTTTCTCCGGGGGTGATAATGCCGGCCATACTGTTGTCAATCCCCACGGAGAGTTCAAACTACGCCTGACGCCGTCCGGTATTTTTTACCCCGATACTACCTCTGTCATCGGTAACGGCGTCGTCGTCAATCCCGCCGTGTTGAACAAGGAAATCGACGAGTTGAACTCCCGCGGCATCGATACTTCCCGCCTGCGCATCAGCGATAGGGCACATCTGATTATGCCCTATCATATCATTCTGGAGGGACTGGAAGAGGAAGCTCTCGGCAGCAAAGCTATCGGCACCACCCGTAAGGGTATCGGGCCTGCCTTCGCCGATAAAGTTGCCAGGAACGGCATTCGTACCTGCGACCTCCTCGATAAAGAGGTCTTCCGCGCCAGACTCGCCCTGGTACTCGAGCAGAAGAATAAAATACTGACCAAGGTATACGGCCGGGAGCCATTATTGCTGGAGGATATCTACCGTGAGTACATCGCCTATGCCGACCGGTGGGCGCCGTATATCTGCGATACCACCGCTTTACTGGCGGAGGCTATTAAGAAGAATGAACCTGTTCTCCTGGAAGGCGCTCAGGGTATGCTGCTGGACCCGGATTTTGGTACCTATCCCTTCGCCACGTCATCGTCCCCGTTGTCCAGCGGGGCTTGCCTGGGAGCTGGTATCGGACCCGGCGCGCTCGACCAGGTAATCGGTATTTTTAAGTCCTACCAGACCCGTGTCGGTGCCGGCCCGATGCCTACCGAGTTGAAAGACAAGATGGGTGATACCATTCGGGAGCTGGCCCACGAATACGGCACCGTCAGCGGCCGGCCCCGCCGCTGCGGGTGGTTCGACGCCGTGGCGGCGAAGCTGAGTATCCGGGTCAATGGCTTTACCAGCGCCGCAGTTACCCGACTCGATGTACTGGATAAGCTGCCCCGCCTGAAGATATGCACCGGTTACAAGCTGAATGGGGATATTATCAGTGATTTCCCGGCCAGCGTACCGGTCCTGGAGAAATGCCAGCCCGTCTATGAAGATGTGCCGGGATGGGAAAAACCTACCGACAAATGCCGGGTATTCAGCGAGCTGCCAATCAAAGCCCAGAAATACGTACAAAAGCTTGAAAAACTGCTGGGACTCCCGGTCAATTTGATATCGGTCGGCCAGAGACGGGAACAGACTATCGTCAGGAAGTCGGTATTTTAGACTTTACGGTATACCGTAGCCGCCCTCAGGGTCTTTAAAGACCGGCGATTCAGGCGCGTGGTAGGTAAGCGTGCTGAAAGCCGCCGTCATCAGGACCAGCAGGGCTATTCCCACCCCGTTCGTCCACTTTGGCAGGGGATTCATTTTGAGTAACTTATAACTCGTCAGTTGCCCGATGACAACCGCCACGACAAAGATTGTCAGGTCTATTGCCAGCATGTCCTCTATGAAAGCCGTATAGGCATAGAAAAGGGCGGTAATGGATACCGGTATCAGCAAAATACCGATGGTTTTGGCGAAAAAGAAGTTTCTGCTGGATTTCCTTATATAGAAATATTCCACGAAGAAGTATATCAGCGCCGGCCAGAATCCCAGCTTCAGGTGCTCCCAGGTGCTTTCGTTCACGGCGGCGATAACCGCCAGAGGGTGCCATTCGCCGGATAGCTCGAAAACGAAATGCATTGCCCCTCCCACAACGATTATAAAGGCGATGCCGATCAGTTCCCATTTAAGAATTGATCTATTCACCGGGCCTCCGCTTCAGTAAACCTAAAAAAGTAATTCATATCCCGCAAGTTATCAAACTTCATTCCTTTTTCCTGAACCTGAATAAAACGTTTTTATTGGTTATTCTCATTCCGTCGGTTTTATTTATGATTGATTCCAGATAAGCCCTGAAATCAACATAATTACTTTCCAGTATCTTCAATTGCTCGGGGGAGTAGCATGATGCCAGGTACAGAATTAAAGACTCGACGCTCTTGATAATAATATCGTTCTGGAAGATATGCTTTTCTTCGACGAGAAACTGACGGGATAAAACGTCCTCTGCGTTCTCAAGATTGAATCCCTGAACTACTTTGATATTATCAAACTCCAGCCGCTTGTCAAACTCAATCACTACATCTAAAAGCTCCTGGAAATTCGTAGTACTTAACGTGGAAGCGTACGCGGAGCCGTCGTCCGCTAATAACCTCTCGATTTCTGAGAAAATCTGTTCCTTATCCTGGATGTGGTAAAGCATGTGATTGGCGATAACCATCTGGAAAGAACTGTCTTCATATAGTATCTGGCAGGCGTCCGCCACTTTAAACTCAAAATGACGTTTGTGTTTACCAAGTGTTTTTCGTGCGGCATCGACCATTCCCTGTGACACGTCTGTTAACACAATCTGTATATCTTCCGGTATCTTGTGGTAATTATCTTTCCATAAAATACCATTACCGCAACCCAGATCCAGGACACTATTTACGGTTTTGAAGTCCAGCCTGTCAAATACCCATTCACGCCAGTTGAGCTTTTTCTCACTATATTCGTATATCTGTATTCGCGCTTTTAATCTGTTCTCATTTGTGTACTGGTCATCGGAAAATTCCCGGATTTTTCCCAGTGTTGCGTCCATCTTTTACCCATCCAATTTAGCTACTTCAGCTTGCCCGCTTTCTCCAGCGACTCCATTATTTCCGGGTTAGACCTGGGGTCTTCTCCCTGGTGAAAGCTTGGCGAGGGATAGCCGAGTTCTATCTTGATGGTGTTTTCCTGTTCGAAAATAGCAGGGACCCAGATAGTCACGCCGTCGAAGGACTGTGAGGAATACGGCGCCCAGAACGCCCCCCAGTATAACGGACCTTTGTCCAGGCAGACAACAAAGGATTTCCCGGATGTCGGCACCTGTAGTCCCATTACACGCTCGTAGGCGCTGGCGGTCAGTTCTATTTCGTGCGTGTCTCCGGTATAGGAGATGATATCGTCAATTGTGATAACCGGTTCATCGGCAATTTCAACGTGGCTGAGCTTCTCCATCTGTGAAATGGGTATATCGTCCTTAGTCAGGTAAATGGCGAATCCTTCTTGTGATGAACACCCGCCGGCAACCAGTGGTATCATCAGCATTAGAAGTATCAATGTTGAAACGATTGCCTTCTTCATACCGTTAACTCCTCGCCTTATCCCCCGGCCCCATCGGTGATATCTTTTCCCACCCTGGCCGCCCTCGAACCATCCACGGCTTATCCCGTAGTCTTTATCCCCCCTTACCGTTTTCCTCTTTCGTAAAGAGGGATTAAGGGAGTTTTTATAATTTCCCCCCTCTCCTTTTAAGGAGATGGGGACACAGGGGGTGAGGTTAAAAAATCACCTAAGGCGTAATGTCAAACGTATAGTTCTTCATTACGGCGTCTATCCTGGCGGCTTCGGCCTTATTGACCTCCACCAGCGGCAGCCTGGGTTTGCCCACGTTGAATCCGAGTTTATTCAGGGCGTATTTCATCGGGGCCGGATTCGGCGCGCTGAACATGGCGTTTACCAGTGGTACCAGCTTGCGGTGGATAGCCGCGGCTTCCTGTACTTTATCGGCGAGAATCAGGTCGGCCATCTTTTTATATTGTTTGCCCATCAAATGCGTCGTTACTCCGATGACGCCGTAACCGCCCAGCGCCATGAAGGCGAACGTATCGTTGTCGTTGCCGCTCCAGATATAGAATCCTTCTCTCGCATTGCTGATGGTCTGGGCTACCAGGTCCATTTTGCCGCTGGCTTCCTTAACCCCGGCGATGTTTTTAAACTCGCTCAATCTTGCCATGGTCTCCCAGGACATCTCGACTACTACCCGTCCGGGTATGTTGTACATGATAATCGGCAGGCTGGTACACTCGGAGACAGCTCTAAAATGCTGGTAAATGCCTTCCTGGTTGGGCTTGTTGTAATAAGGGACCACGGAAAGGCAGGCGTCCACGCCTATTTTTTCGGCCTTCTCGGTGGCTTCCACCGCCTCTTTGGTGCTGTTGCTGCCGGTATAAGCTACCAGCGTCGGCCCGTCGCCAACCGCTGATTTTACCTCGGTGAAGATGCGCATCTCTTCATCCCAGCTCAGCGTCGGCGCTTCGCCGGTCGTGGCCGCCAGCACCAGCCCGTCGTTCCCGGAATTCAGCAGGGCTTTAGCCAGCTTTTTAGTCTGTTCGTAATCTACCTCCATGTCGTCTTTGAACGGGGTTACCATGGCGGTTAGCATTCTTCCCAGCTTCTTCATTTTTCGTGACCTCCTTCCGGTTTTAGCCAGTCTCTCTTTATCATTTCCTCGGCAATCTGGATGGTGTTAAGCGCCGCCCCCTTACGCAGGTTATCGGCGACAATCCACATCGCCAGCCCGTTATCGTGAGAATCATCCTTCCTGATACGCCCCACGAATACCTCGTCGGTGCCGGCTGCCGTCCATGGCTGTGGGTACAGGCTGATAGCGGTATCGTCCAGCACTTTCACTCCCGGCGCCCGGGAGAGAATCTGCTGCGCCTCCTCGACGTCCATGGGTTGAGTGAATTCCGCGTGGACCGCCACGCCGTGTCCCACCAGTACCGGCACGCGTACACAGGTCGCCGATACCTTCGTATTCGCAGCGTGCATTATCTTCTGGGTCTCTTCCAGCATTTTCCACTCTTCTTTGCTGTAGCCGTTGTCCAGGAAAACATCTATCTCCGGCAGCACGTTGAAGGCTATCTGGTGGGGGAAAACGTGGGGTATGGTTGCCTCTCCGTCCAGTACCTGCCTGGCCTGGGTCTTTAATTCTTCCAGTGCCGCCACGCCGCCGACTCCCGATACGGATTGATATGTATCCGCGATGATACGCTTAATGGGATTGACCCTGTGCAATGGGTACAGCGCCACCACCATCTGGATGGTCGAGCAGTTGGGATTGGCGATAATCCCCTTGTGCCACCGTATGTCTTCGGCGTTGACCTCGGGTACGACCAGCGGTACGGCTTTGTCCATCCGGAAAGCGGAGCTGTTGTCGATGACCACCGTCCCGGCCCTGGCGGCTACCGGTGAAAAGTGGCGGCTCTGCTCCGCGCCCGCCGAAAACAGGGCGATATCGATACCTTCGAAGGAACCGGGAGTGGTTTCCTCGACCTCTGTTTCCCGGTTGCCGACCGGCAGCTTTTTCCCCGCCGAACGGTCCGAGGCCATGAGACGCAGCGAAGCCATGGGGAAGTGCCGCTGCAGTAATATCCTGATGAACTCCTGCCCCACCAGGCCCGTAGCACCGACGATTGCTACGTGATAGTCCTTCACTTTCCGCCTCACAAACCCAGTAGTTTGTCCAGTCCGTAGATGAATCCCTGGCGTTTTACCGCTTCTTTAACGGCGAGTATGACGCCGGGCATGAAGCATTCACGGTTGATGGAATCATGCCGGATGGTCAGGGTCTGCCCCGCCGCCCCGAAGATTACCTCCTGGTGCGCCAGCAGGCCGGGCAGGCGTACGCTGTGGATATTGATACTCTCGGTTGGCTTCCCCCGGCTCGCCGAGTCTTCTCCCGCTACCGCCGGCGGCAGGAAAGGTCTGCCCCTGGCCCCGGCCATTTCCCGGGCGGTGAGCCGGGAAGTACCCGAGGGCGCATCCAGCTTGCGGTCGTGGTGCAACTCGACTATTTCCGCGTGGTCCATGTATTTCCCGGCGATTTTCGCCAGGTGAATCATAAGGATGGCGCCCAGAGAGAAGTTTGGCGCCGCCACGATGCCGATTTTCTTCGATTCGGCCAGCTGTTCCATCTCTTTGAGTTCATCGGCGGTAAATCCGGTTGTCCCGATGACGATATTAACGTTGCTTTCCGCAGTGGTGCGTACCGCCGGCATCGAAGCTTTGGCTATCGTAAAGTCCACCACCACGTCCGGCTGGCAGGTCTTCAGCGTGTCGCCGAGATTGTCGGAAAAAGGCACTGTTGAGCCGTCCGGCAGCGCTAGCTGTTTCGCCGCTACTTTAAGGTCGACGGCTCCGACTATCTTCATTCCCGGCTCCTGCCCGACCGCTTTGATAACCTCCTGCCCCACTCTGCCGGCTGCTCCATGGACTAATACCTTGATTTGTTCCATAGCTGAACACCTCAAAATAAAAAATCAGGGGGGAAATTAACTTTTATAGGGAGGTCGTGAAGGTCCCTGGTTTGACCTTGACGTTCGGTTGCCGCCGGAATAGCGCGGTTTGTTGCCCCGGTAGTTGGATGAGCCGCCGGAACCGCTCTTCTTAAAGGGATAGTCCGCAGATGGTGCATCTCCTCCCGCAGCCTCAGAACCTTGAGATTCTTTCTCGAAGAGGGCGCGGCGGGACAGATTTACCCTGCCCAGGTTATCGATGTTGATGACCTTGACGGTGATTTCGTCGCCGATTTTCACCTCGTCCTCGACCCGGTTGACACGGTAATCGGCCAGTTCGCTGATGTGTACCAGACCGTCTTTACCGGGGAGTATCTCCACCATGGCGCCGAAGTCCAGAATGCGGCTTACCTTGCCGGTGAAGATATCGCCGACCTGTGCCTCGCGGGTGAGACCCTCGATGATGGCGATGGCTTTCTGGGTGGCTTCCATGTCCGGCGAGCCGATGACCACCGTGCCGTCGTCGCTGACGTCGATGGTCGTCTTGGTATCTTCGATGATTGACCGGATTGTCTTGCCGCCGGTGCCGATAACCGCCCCGATTTTACCCGGGTCTATCTTCATCTTGGTCATCCTCGGCGCATAGCGGCTGACATCGGGCCGGCTGGAATCGATTACCGCGTTCATCTTGTCCAGGATGAATAACCGGCCTTCGTGCGCCTGGGTAAGGGTCTTTTCCACTATTTCCAGGCTGATGCCCTTGAGCTTGGTATCCATCTGTATGGCCGTGATACCGTCCCCGGTTCCGGCCACCTTGAAGTCCATGTCGCCATTGTAGTCTTCCTGCCCTTCCAGGTCGGTCAGGACGACGAATTTGCCGTCATTATCGGTGATGAGCCCCATAGCGATGCCGGCTACGGCTTTCTTGACCGGTATCCCCGCGTCCATCAGCGATAGACTGCCGGCGCAGACACTGGCCATCGAGGTACTCCCGTTGGAGCTGAGGACCTCCGAGACCAGGCGTATGGCGTAGGGGAAATCCTCTTCGCCGGGCAGCATCGGCAGCAGGGCCCGCTCGGCCAGGGCGCCGTGACCTGTCTCGCGGCGGCTGGTAGAGCCGACACGCCTCACCTCGCCGGTGGAAAAACCGGGGAAGTTATAGTGGTGCATAAAGCGCTTGCTTTCCTCGATGCCCAGGCCGTCCAGCATTTGCTCTTTGCGGGTGGAACCCAGGGTGGTGATGGACAGTACCTGGGTATAACCCCGTGAGAAAAGCCCGGAGCCGTGAGTCCGCGGCAGCAGTCCTACCTCGCAGTTGATGGGGCGGATCTCGGTAATGCCGCGTCCGCCGATACGCTGCCCCTTCTCGAGCACTGCGGTACGTATCTCGTTCTTGAGCTGGGTATTGATGGCCACCAGGATTTCCTTCTCGGTATAGGTCTCGCTCATCTGCTGGCTGACTTCCTCAGTCAGGGCGTTGAACATCTGCTCGCGTTTTTCTTTATCAGACTCCTCCAGGGCCTGCGGCAGCTTGTCCTCGATAATCTTGGATATCGCCGCCACCGCTTCTGTGTTGATTTCATCTTCGGGAACAGACAGTTTGGGTTTACCCGCCGCCTGCTGGAGCTGTTCCTGGATCTGTATTACGGTCTGGTTGGCTTCGTGGGCGAACTTAACCGCCTGAAGTACGATATCCTCGGAAACTTCCTTGGCTCCCGCCTCTACCATGATTACCTTGTCCCGGGTACTGACGACGACGAGGTCCAGCTGGCTTTCTTCGAACTGGGCCATCTTCGGATTCAGCACCAGTTCGCCGTTAATATAGCCTACGTTGACGGCGCCCACCGGCCCGTCAAAGGGTATCTCGGACATCGCCAGACACGCCGAAGCGCCGATGACCGACAGTATATCA
>CAYNDI010000065.1:0-10700 GCA_964395955.1 uncultured Dehalococcoidaceae bacterium | reverse complement strand
AAGCCGGAAAAATCGCTCCTCGCCCCCAGGAAGAGTAAAGCGGGACGGAACTTCCACGGAAAAATCACGGTACGCCACCGGGGCGGCGGCGAAAAACGCCGGTTGCGCATCATTGATTTTAAGCGGGATAAAATCGGCGTTCCCGGTAAAGTGGCGTCGATTGAGTACGACCCCAACCGCTCGGCGCGTATTGCTCTAATCCATTACGCCGACGGGGAGAAACGTTACATCATCGCCCCGCTGGGACTGAATGTCGATGACAAAATCACGGCCGGCCCCGATGCGGATATCAAACCGGGCAACGCCCTGCCCATGCGGTCTATACCCACGGGCACTGAAATACATAATATAGAGATGAGGAAAGGTCGGGGCGGTCAGATAGTACGCAGCGCCGGTTCTTCCGCCCAGCTAATGGTCAAAGAGGGCGAATTCGTCCTGCTCCGGCTGCCCTCCGGCGAAATCCGCCGGGTGCGCAGCGAATGCATGGCCACCATCGGCCAGATAGGAAATCTGGAACACCAGGGTATCGACCTGGGTAAAGCCGGGCGTAAGCGTCACATGGGCTGGCGGCCCACGGTAAGAGGTTCCGCCATGAGCCCGCGTGACCATCCCCACGGCGGCGGTGAAGGTCGTTCGCCGATAGGCATGCCCGGACCCAAGACGCCCTGGGGCAAACCGGCCATGGGTTATAAAACACGCAAGCCCAAGGCTTCCGATAAGATGATTGTAAAACGCCGGGGCAAATAGGCGGTTAGTGAGGAAAAATGTCAAGGTCAACAAAAAAAGGACCGGCTATCGATGAAAAGCTGATGAAGCACGTGGATGCTATCATACGCTCGGGTCAAAAAACGGTGATAAAAACCTGGGCGCGGCATTCAACGGTACTGCCGCAGATGGTGGGACTCACTATCGGCGTCCATGACGGCCGGAGACACGTGCCTGTCTATATCAATGAAAACATGGTCGGCCATAAACTCGGCGAGTTCGCCCCCACACGTACTTTCCGGGGGCACGTCGGCAGGGCGGATTCCGCCAGGAAGAAATCTCAGGAATAACGGGTGTAAGATAAAGTGGAAGTAAAAGCCAGAGCCAAAAATACAGGTCTATCCGCCATCAAGGTACGCCCTCTGGCGGACCTGGTGCGGGGTAAAAGGGTTGATGAAGCCCTGACGATGCTCCGCTTTACGCCGACACCCAAGGCTAAGTATCTGGCTAAACTGGTGCGTTCGGCGGTGGCGAATGCCGAGAATAATTTCCAGATGGACCCTGCCGATTTAAAGGTTGTTAGAATATTTGTTGACGAAGCGCGGCCTCTGCGCCGGTTCCGGCCGCGTTCGAGGGGGCGGGTAAGCCCTATACGTAAACGTTCCAGCCATATTACCGTTATCGTGGGTGAGGAGGGATAATTGGGTCATAAAGTACATCCGTTAGGTTTCAGGCTCGGGGTTATCAAAGACTGGCAATCCAAGTGGTACAGTGAAACGCATTATGCCGAGTTCGTCCACGAAGATAATATGCTCCGGGAAAGGATTAAGACGAAGTATCCCGAAGCCGCCATCTCCCTGATAGAAATCGACCGCCAGGCCAAGGATGTGACCATCACCCTGTACACGGCCCGACCCGGCATCGTTATCGGGCGCGGCGGCCAGCGGGTTGACGAAATGAGGCAGTACCTCGAGCAGCTTACCGGCAAAAAAATCCGTTTAAACATACAGGAAATCCGTCAGCCGGAACTGGATGCTTTCCTCGTGGCCAGATCGGTTGCCGAGCAGATAGAGCGCCGGGTAGCTTACCGCCGGGCGATGAAACAGGCAATCTTCCGCACCATCCAGGCCGGGGCAAAAGGCATCAAGGTCAGTTGTGCCGGCAGGCTCGGTAATGCTGAAATTGCCCGCCGCCAGACCTCGGCCCAGGGTCAGGTCCCCCTGCACACGCTGCGGGCGGATATCGATTACGGTTTCACCGAGGCGCATACCACCCTGGGACGCATCGGTGTTAAAGTCTGGATATACAAGGGGCAGATATTACCCGAAGCCAAGGTCGAAGAAGTTGAAGAAAAACCGGATGAAACAGCCGAAGCAGCTCCGGCAGCTACACCTGAGGAAAAACCGGCCACTGCCGAAGTAAAGACGGCTGAACCAGTTGCCGAAGCCGCTCCGGAAGCCAGAGCGGAAGCCCCTGAACCAGAGATAAAAGAAGCTAAAGCAGAGGCAGATGAAGCCAAAGCAGAAGAAAAAGAAGTTAAAGCTAAGACAGAGGAAGCCAAAGTAGAAGAAAAAGAAGTTAAAGCTGAGATAAAGGAAGCCGAAGCTGAGGTAAAAAAAGCTAAAGCAGAGGTAGAGAAACCCAAATCGGAGGCAAAGAAACCCAAAGCAGAGGTAAAAGAAGCCAAAACAGAGGCCAAGAAACCCAAAGCGGAAGCAAAGAAACCAAAAACTTCGATAAAGAAACCTAAAGCAGAGGCAAAAGAAGCCGAAGCTGAGGTAGAAGAAACCAAGGCGGAGGAAGGGCCCGCGGCGCCGAAAAAGCGCCGTAAGACGACCGCCGCCGCCAAAACCGAAGCTAAAGCAGAGGAACCGGAGCCGGAGGTAAAGAAGACCACCCGGACAACCGGTAAAGATAAGTAAGAGGCCAGATATGCAGCAGCCAAAACGTGTAAAATATCGCAAAGCGCAGCGGGGGCGCCGCCGTGGTAAAGCCCGGACCGGCAATACCATTGATTTCGGCGACTTCGGGTTGCAGGCATTAGAGTCCGCCTGGATAACCAGCGCTCAGATTGAGGCAGCCCGGCGTGCCATTACCCGCTATATCCGCCGCGGCGGCAAGGTCTGGATACGCGTTTTCCCGGATAAGCCGGTCACCAAGAAACCTGCGGAGACCCGTATGGGCAGCGGCAAAGGCGTCGCGGACCACTGGGTGGCTGTAATCAGGACCGGCCGCATGATATTTGAAATGGCGGGGGTCGGCGAGGATACCGCCAGGGAGGCGATACGCCTGGCCTCGCATAAATTACCCATCAAGACCCGGTTCGTTTTAAAAGAAACCTTCGCCGTAACCAGCGAAGAGGCAAGTTAGGAAGCAAATACGTTGAAGCATAAAGAACTCAGAGAACTCAGCACCGACGACCTGAAAAAGGAACTGGAAGAATCGCACCAGGAGCTTTTCAACCTGCGCTTTCGCCTTGCCACCAAGCAGCTTGTAAACCACCGGGAAGTGCGAAACGTCAAGAGAAAGATAGCTACACTGAATACCCTGCTCACGGAAAAAGAACTGGGGATAAGGTAGGTCGGGATAATTATGGAAGCAATACGCAAGACCAGAACAGGTAAAGTAATCGGCGACAAGATGGATAAAACGGTAATCGTCGCCGTGGACTCTCCCCGGAAACACCCGCTTTACAAGAAGATGATCCGGAGAACCATGAAATATTATGTTCACGATGAGAAGAAACAGTGCAAGATAGGAGACACGGTAAAGATTGAAGAGACACGCCCTCTTTCCAAACTCAAACGATGGCGCATTGTGGAGATTATCGTCAAGGGAGAAGTGGCCGATATAAAACCGGAGGAAATAACCAGCTAGACCTGTGGTGAAATTAAAATGATTCAGATGCAGAGTAGACTCAAAATTGCGGATAATTCCGGCGCCCGCGAAATCATGTGCATTAACGTACTCGGCGGCACGCGCCGCAAATACGCCTATGTCGGTGATACCATCGTCGCTTCGGTTAAAAAGGCCATACCCAACGCCGCCACCAAGAAAGGCGACGTTGTCAGGGCGGTCATTATCCGCACGTCACACCCCTACCGGCGTCCCGATGGCTCCTATATCAGGTTCGACGAAAATGCCGCCGTCATCCTCTCCGATAAAAATAACCCCAGAGGAACACGCATTTTCGGTCCGGTAGCCAGGGAACTGCGGGAAAGGCAGTTTACCAAGATAGTCTCTTTAGCGCCGGAGGTTTTATAAAGGCTGAAAAGGTTATGAAAATACACAAAGATGATAACGTGCTGGTTATTGCCGGAAAAGACCGGGGCAAAAAAGGCAAGGTCCGCTTTGCCTACCCCCGTAAAGAGCAGGTAATAGTCGAAGGCGTAAATTTTATAAAAAAGCACTCCAAAGCCAAGGGTGCTGCCCGACAGGCCGGCATCATCGACCTGGAAGCCCCGCTGCACATCTCCAACGTGATGCTGCTCTGCGCCAAGTGTGATAAACCCGGCCGTATCGGTTATAAAACACTCGAAGACGGCAGGAAGGTTAGATTCTGTCGTGCCTGCAATGAGGTGGTCGATTAAATGACCAGATTGAAGGAAAAATACCGCCAGGAAGTGATACCGCGCATGATGGAAGTCTGCGGTTATAAGAACGTCATGCAGGTACCCCATCTCGATAAAATAGTGCTTAATATCGGCCTGGGCGAAGCTATTTCCAATGCTAAGGCGCTGGAAACGGCCGAGCAGGACCTGACGATTATCTCCGGACAGCATGTAGTTATCACCCGTTCGAAGAAGTCCATCGCCGCCTTCCACTTGAGAACGGGGATGCCCATCGGCCTGATGGTAACCCTGCGCGGCGACCGTATGTACGACTTCTTTGATAGACTGGTCAACGCGGTACTGCCCCGCACGCACGAGTTCCAGGGGGTTTCCACGGACTCCTTCGACGGCCGCGGCAATTACTCTCTGGGCCTCAAGGAACAGATACTGTTCCCGGAAATCGAATATGATAAAATTGACAAGGTACGCGGCCTGGAGATATCGATCGTCACCAACGCCAGGACAGACGAAGACGGCAAAAACCTGCTGGAACTGCTCGGTATGCCTTTTGAGAAGGATGGAGAAAGTTAGTTATGGCTAAAAAGTCGATGGTAATCAAGGCGCAGCGTGAGCCCAAGTATGCGGTACGTAAATACAATCGATGCAGCATATGCGGGCGACCCCGCGCTTTCATACGCAAGTTCGGCATCTGCCGGATATGTTTCCGGAGACTGGCGCTGGAAGCCCAGCTTCCGGGAGTAAGAAAATCAAGCTGGTAAGCTGAAGAAGGATTATTTTAGGTATGATTGTTACCGACCCTATCGCTGATATGTTGACCCGGATACGGAACGCCCTCATGGTAAGGCATGATAGCGTCCTCGTACCCGCCTCCAAGATGAAACTCGCCATCGCCCGGATTCTCAAGGAGGAGGGTTTTATCACGGATTACGAGGTAGTACGCGGCAAACCCCACCGGACTATCAAGATTCAACTCCGGTATCTCGAGGATAACAAGCCGGTTATCGCAGGACTTAAACGCGTCAGCAAACCGGGACTGAGGGTATATGTGCAGAAGAGGGAGATACCACGCGTATACGGCGGACTGGGTATTTCCATTCTTTCCACGTCCAAAGGCGTCAGAACCGGGCAGGATGCCTGGCACCAGGGGTCCGGCGGTGAAGTACTATGTTATATATGGTAGACAGTATCTGGAGTCGTTTTTATGTCTAGAATAGGAAAAATGCCGATACCGGTACCTTCGGGAGTGACGGTGGATATCAAAGGTGAGAACATTACCGTCAAAGGCCCTAAAGGTGAGTTGAGCCGCTCCGTACCCGCCGAAATGCTCGTTAAGCTGGAAGACGGTGTAATGACGGTATCCCGGCCCAGTGATAGCGGGAAGCACCGCGCCTACCACGGCATGACGCGGAGTATTATAGCTAATATGGTGGAAGGCGTATCTAAAGGATTTGAAAAGACGCTGGATATTGTCGGGGTGGGCTATCGCGCCGAGAAAACCGGCGAAAAACTCGTCTTCCGCATCGGCTATTCTCATCAGGTGGAAGTAGAGCCACTGCCCGGTATCACCCTCGCTATGGAGGGCAATAACCGGATTAAAGTCAGCGGCATTAATAAAGAAGTCGTCGGCGAAATGGCCGCGAATATACGGGCGATACGCCCTCCCGATGCTTATAAAGGCAAAGGTATCAGATATACCGGCGAGTACGTTCGGATAAAACCGGGTAAAGCCGGGAAAGTTGTTGGCGGGACGGGATAATGAGTAATACCAGTACCAGGGAAGCACGCACCAGGAGACATTACCGGGTCAGGCAGAAGATCAGCGGTACCGCTGACCGACCCCGGTTGTGTGTTTTCCGCAGTCTTAACCATATTTATGCCCAGGTTATTGACGATTCACGCGGTCATACCCTGGTCAGCGCCTCAACCCTGGACGGCGATATTTCCGGCGATTCTAAAGGGAAATCGAAGACAGGCCGGGCGGAAATGGTCGGGACCCTGCTGGCTAAACGCGCCAAAGAAAAGAAGATAAAGCAGGTAGCCTTTGACCGCGGCGGCTTCAAATATCACGGCCGCATTAAAGCGTTGGCCGAAGCCGCCCGCAAAGGTGGACTTGAGTTCTAAGAGAGGACATGGCAGCTCTGATGAAGGAACCATTAAGTAAAATTGACCCGGTTGATTTGAACCTGAATGACAAGCTCATCACGGTCAACCGCGTTGCCAAGGTAATGAAAGGCGGCAAACGCCTTCGTTTCAGCGCCCTGGTGGTTACCGGCGACGGCGAGGGGCATGTCGGCGTGGGTATCGGTAAGGCCAATGAAGTACCCGCGGCCATCAGTAAAGGCGGCGCTCAAGCCAGGAAAAATTTAATCAAAGTGCCTTTAACCGCCAATACCATCCCCCATGAAATCACCGTAAGCTTCGGGGCCGCCAGAGTACTCCTGAAACCGGCTGTGCCGGGCACCGGCGTTATCGCCGGCGGCAGTATCCGGGCTGTCCTTGAAGCCTGTGGCGTTAAAGATATACTGACGAAGTCACTCGGCACCGCCAACCACATTAACGTTGCCAAGGCCACCCTGCTGGCTCTGAAACAACTCAGAGTACCTCAGGAAGAAATCGCTAAACGCAAGGCGACGGTCAGCACCGACACCAATACCGGGGAGGCCGCCGGTGACTAAGCTGCGCATTACCTGGATAAAAAGTGCTATCGGCTACGAATCAAGCCAGAAAAAAACCATCAGGTCACTGGGTTTTCACCGGCTCAACCAGAGCGTTGTCCATGAAGATACGAACTCCGTTCGGGGTATGATTAACAAGGTAAGACACCTGGTTAAAGTGGAGGAAGAGATTGGTCAAACAGAATAATATCGCCCCGGCGCCGGGTTCCAGAAAAGCCAGCAAGCGGGTAGGCCGCGGCGACGGCAGTAACCACGGCACCTATTCCGGCCGCGGCTGCAAGGGACAGAAGTCCCGCGCCGGCTATAAAATGCGTCCCGGCTTCGAAGGCGGGCAGCTGCCCTTAATCAAACGCCTGCCCCGGAAACGCGGTTTTACCAATATCTTCCGTAAGGAATACAGTCGCGTTAATATCGGCGCGTTGAACGTCTTCGATTCCGGCAGCGAGGTAACCCCGGAGAAAATGATGGCATCCGGTATTATCAAGTCATTACAAAACCCGGTTAAAGTCCTGGCCGATGGTGATATCAAACATGCCCTCACGGTCAGGGCGCATAAATTCTCGGCATCTGCCCGGGCCAAGATAGAGGCAGCCGGCGGCACGGTTGAGGAGGTGGAGCATGCGGCAAAGGCCAAGTAGACCCAGGCTGCTGCAGGCTATGATCGATGCCTTCAGCCTGCCCGACCTCAGGCGTCGCATCCTGATAACTGTCTTAATCCTGGTAATTTTCCGGTTCGTCGCCCACGTGCCCCTGCCCGGCGTTAACACGAACGCGCTGCGGGACCTCTTCGAGAGTAATGCCCTGCTGGGCATGCTCGACCTCTTCAGCGGCGGCGCCATGAGGCAGTTCAGCGTGGCTTCCATGGGCGTTTATCCTTATATTACGGCTTCGATTATTATGATACTTATGGTACCGATTATCCCGCGCCTGCAGGCCCTCTCACAGGAAGGGGAAGCCGGCCGGAACAAGATTAATCTAATAACCCACTGGCTGATGGTGCCCCTGGCCGGTCTCTCCGGCTACGGGCAACTGGTATTGCTCCAGCGCGCCGGTGCGGTCAGCGGCAGCGACCCCCTCCACACTGTCACCATCGTATTATCACTGATTGCCGGCACCGTCTTCCTGGTCTGGCTGGGTGAGCTGATAACCGAATACGGCATCGGTAACGGCATATCTATTATCATCTTCGGCGGCATTGTGGCCGGCTACCCGAATCTAATCCAGCAGGGCTTCCTGGCCAAGGGTAATCCCATGGGACTGTTTATATATATTATTATCGCCCTGGCTACGATTGTCCTGATTGTTATCTTTACCGAGGCGCACCGCCGCATACCGGTGCAATATGCCCGCAGCGTTTTCCGCGGCGGCCGTATGTACCGGCAGTCCGGGTCGACCCACATACCCATGAGGGTCAACAGCTCCGGAATGATACCGCTCATCTTCGCCATGTCCGTCGTGCTTTTCCCGGGCATCGTCGCCAGTTATTTCGATAGAGGCGGGGGATTCGCCCACGAAATCGTTCGCTGGTTCAACCCCAATACCGCCCTGCCCGCGGGTGCGTTCTACTGGCTTTTCTATTTCGTTCTGGCCATTGGCTTTACCTTCTTTTACACCCTCGTTACCTACCAGCAGCAGGACCTGCCCGGTACGTTACAGAAACAGGGAGGTTTCATACCCGGGATAAGGCCCGGGAAAAACACCGCCTCTTATCTCAGCGGCGTCATCAACCGGATAACGTGGGCCGGGGCGTTGTTTCTCGCCTTCGTGGCGGTCATGCCTTTCCTGGCACGTACGGTAACCAACGTCCAGCAGATACAGCTGTCCAGCCTGGGTATGCTTATTGTGGTCGGTGTGGTCCTGGATACGATGAAACAGCTGGAGGCGCAGCTGGTCATGCGCCGTTACGAAGGCTTTATTAAATAGGAGTAAAGGTGTATATTATTCTTCTGGGAGCCCCCGGCGCGGGGAAAGGTACTCAGGCCGTCATGATGGCCGAAAAGCTGAAGCTGGTGCAGGTAGCCTCCGGCGACCTGTTCCGGCAGGCGCTGGCGCAGCAAACGGACCTCGGGAAAAAGGCCAAGGTCTATATGGACAAGGGACAGCTGGTCCCCGATGAGATAACCATACAGATGGTCCTCGAAAGGCTGGCGGCGCCTGACTGTGAAAACGGGGCAATACTCGATGGCTTCCCCAGGAATATCCAGCAGGCCAGGGCCCTGGATAAAGCCCTGGAAGAACAATCGAAAGCCATCGATAAAGTTGTATATATAAAAGTATCGGAGGGAGAGTTATTAAAGAGACTGAGCGGACGCTGGATTTGCCGCGGCTGCCAGGCGCCCTATCATGAGGTAGACAATCCCCCGAAGGTGAAGGGAAAGTGCGACCGCTGCGGCGGCGAGTTATACCAGCGCGCCGATGATAACGTCGCGACGGTGAAAAAGCGACTGGAGGTGTATTTCGCCGAGACGTCCCCTCTCATCGACTACTTTAAAAAGGCGGGCAAGCTGCTGGAGATAAACGGCGAAGGCAGCACAGCCGCGGTAAACCAGAGAATTATCGACGCCTTGCGGTAGGAGGATAGCACCGGTGGGTATAGAGATAAAGTCCGAAAGAGAAATCGCCACCATGCGGCAGGCCGGAAAGATAGTCGCCGAGGTGCTGAGGACATTAAGTGAACGGATAAAACCGGGTATGAAAACCAAAGAACTGGATATTATAGCTGAGAGAGAAGTGAAAAAACTGGGAGCCGAGTCCTCATTCAAGGGCTACCACGGCTACCCGGCGACTGTCTGCGTGTCTATTAATGACGAGATAGTCCACGGGATTCCGGGGGACAGGGTCCTGAAAGAGGGCGATATCGTTTCCCTGGACTTCGGCGCTATTTATGAAGGCTTACAGGGCGATGCTGCCGTAACCGTACCCGTCGGAGAGGTAAATTCGACGGCAAAGAAACTCATAGAAACGACTCGAGGTGCCCTGGAAAGCGGTATCGCCGCCGCCCGTGACGGGGCCAGGCTGGGGGATATTTCCGCGGCTATTCAGAACTACGCCGAGTCGAGGGGTTATTCGGTAGTTCGAGAGTATACCGGGCACGGCATCGGCCGTAAAATGCATGAAGACCCGCAGATACCCAACTGCACCGAGTCGCCCTACGGGCTTAAGCCGGGAACGGGTCCGGTGCTGAAAAAAGGCATGACGCTGGCCCTCGAACCTATGTTGAACACCGGGGGCTGGCAGACACGCGTCGCCGGTGACCGCTGGACGGTACTCACCGCCGACGGCAGCCTTTCGGCTCATTTTGAACATACTATCGCTGTTGATAATACGAAACCGGAGGTATTGACCAGGGGAGCTTATGGCTAAAAAAGAAGCCATAGAAGTTGAGGGAACCGTCATCGAGGCGCTGCCCAATGCCATGTTCCGCGTCGAGCTCCCTAACGGACATGAGGTACTGGCTCATATTTCGGGCAAGATAAGAATGCATTATATCAGGGTCTTGCCCGGCGATAAAGTATTGATAGAGCTATCGCCTTATGACCTCAAACGTGGTAGAATTACCTACCGGCTTAAATAATAAAGGTTTGAACAATGAAAGTTAGAGCTTCGGTAAAAGTAAGATGTGAAAAATGCCGGGTGGTGCGGCGGCGGGGAGTGGTCAGGATTATCTGCACCAACCCCAAGCATAAGCAGAGGCAGGGGTAATGATTACCTGTCATTCTGAAGGAGCGCAGCGATTGAAGAATCTCGG
>CAYNDI010000064.1:0-10820 GCA_964395955.1 uncultured Dehalococcoidaceae bacterium | reverse complement strand
CCAGCAGGTAACCGGCTTCACCTTGAAGTGGCTGCGGAGATACTCTCCGCCGAATCGTTCAGCATTAGGCCATATACTCGTAGTATAATTCTTCACCGGCAACTGGCCCGAAGCAGCCAGCATGGGATAACCCATTGCGGTTCCGTATTTACTCATACCCGGGTTTTTCATGACCTCATCGATGAGGGCTTTAGCTGCCCCGGACAGCCGGTCAGGGTCAGCGACAGGCACCTTCCGGTTGCCCCTCTCGATGATTATCGCCTTGAGATTTTTCGACCCCATGACGGCTCCTACTCCATTATGAGAGGACGAATGAGCGTGGTCGCTGATCATGCCGGCAAAGCGGACCAGGTTTTCACCGGCAGGGCCAATGGAACAAACACTGCTTTGTCCTTTTATGCCCTTTTTGATAATATCCTCGGTTTCTCTCGTATCCTTACCCTTCAGATGACCGGCATTGCGAATCTCGGCAGTGCCATCGTGAACATACAAATAACTCAACCCTTTAGCTTTTCCCCGGATTATGATGCCGTCTATGCCGGCGAATTTTAAAAAGGCGCCGAAATATCCGTTGGCCTGAGTGGCCACCGCCAGGTTGGTCATCGGGCCCTTGGTGACCGCCGAAAAGGTGCCGGTACCGTTTACTTTGGTGCCGTTGAGAGGTCCCGAAAAAAACATGATCCGGTTTTCGGCATCGGACCACTCCACGCCCGGGGGAACTTCTTCGTAGAGATACTTGACCCCCATACCGGTGCCGCCGACGTATTTACGGCGTGTCTCATTATCCACTGATTCCAGGCTTACCTTTTCGCTGCTGAGGTCGACACGCAGGATTTTACCCATGTATCCGTAAGCTACTTTTTCCGCCATCTTACATCTCCTATCAAGATATTTTTACTATTGTATTTTTCAAGAGGGGACACCAAGCCCCGTTGTCTATTATCTCTAACTATCCCGAAGTCTGCAACAATACTTATTATAATGGGAAAGCACAACGGTTTTTCCCCGGACACGAGTTATTTTTTCTGGTGCATGGCTGGTATCTATCTCGGTAAACAAAAGGGACACCAAGTTTAATGATAATTGATAACTGCTTGTTTTACTAATCCAACCAGGACATAAGAGCCAAAGCAAATTTTAAAGCTCTGTCTACCCTACGGTACCGCCCACCATCTTTTTATTATTACCAAATACCAAATTCTATACATTAATGCTATAATAGGGAAAACTTTCGCCCGATATGAAGACTGGAGGTAATCTAAAGGAAAATGGGTAAATACGATAAATATATCTGCACCACGCTACAGAAAAGGCATATGCTGCCCGGCCCTTCCCCGGAAGAAAGGGATAAACTCGCTGCCGAGGGAAAACGCATCAGCATGGAGCATGTCCACTGGATTGACGAGGATGTTATTCCCGGCGCCTATTACGGCGAGACCACCTGGATATGGCCCCCTGATTATCCCAACCAGGTGTCCTGGCAGGAACTCATGAAGCGAGGCATGCAGGCTCCCGGCATGTTCCCGCACGTTCATAATTTCCCCGAGCTTCTCTCCTGGTGGGGAACCGACCCCGATAACTTCGAGGACATCGGCTCCATGGGAATGCAGTTTGATGACGAGATAATACCCCTGGAAACAAGCTGGGTGGCCTACTTACCTGCCAATATGCCCCATATGCCCACGCGCGGCACCGGCAACAAAGTCTCTAAACGGCCGGGTTTACACTGGGTATCCGGACCGGGCGGTGTTTACACCAGGGAAAAGGACGAGAAAACCAAGCAGGCCGAGGCAGAGAAGAAAGACATCCAGCCGAAAATAATGACAGACCTGAGTAAATCGAAATACGCGAAATACATGGTCTACGGTACCAAACCAGATATCAAAAGACCCGACTACATGCGTGCCTTCGACCCCCAATATACCCGTCCCATGGCTTATATCGACCAGACGGTTATTCCCGATGCCCAGTTCGGCTGCGATACCAGGTGGCTCCTCCCCGGCGAAAAATCGAAAGCCGGCCAGCTGATGATGGACGCCCATACCATGCCCCACGGCACCTCCATCGTTTTCTCCGCCATGAACTACGATGATATCACCGACCTCTGCGCCGAGGTTGAACTCTGGATTGGCGGTGAGAAGCATATTATCAATAAGAGCTTCGGCGCTTATATACCGCCCAATATCGAGCAGGGCCCGCTGGTAATACGCAACATCAGCCAACAGACATTTTTCATGATGTCCCACCCCATCGGTGAAGGCATAAAAATATACCCTGGCGGGTAATTAACAGGATAAAAAACTATCGGCGGTGAGCTAGCTTAGCTCACAAAAACCGTGGCAAGATGTCAATACCCCATCCGGAGGGGATTGAGGCTGACGGCTAGCGGAGGGCCGCCTGAGTCTGTTTGGAATGGCGTACAACCGTTTTACCTATTACCTCGATAAAGGCATCCACTATCTGCGGGTCGAACTGAGTCGATGCATTCTTTTTTAGTTCGCTAATCACTATTTCGCGACTGACTGATTTTCGGTATGGTCTATCCGTTGTCATCGCATCAAACATATCGGCCACGGCTACTATCCTGGCTCCCAGGGGTATTTGCCGGGCGGAGAGTCCGTCGGGATATCCCCGCCCGTCATATCTTTCGTGATGGTGCCTGACCATTTTCAGGATTTCCTTGTCCTCGATGACGGGCGTCAGGATATTCTCCCCTATTACGCTATGCGTCGAGATATAAGCGTATTCGTCGTCAGTCAGTCCGTCTTCTTTATTGATTACCGATTCTTTTATACCGATTTTACCGATGTCATGCACCAGAGAAGCGAACCTTAATCGCTCGATTTCCTTCGGAGTCATATTCAGTTTTTTGGCGATATTTACGGCAATGTCCGCCACCCTTTGCGAGTGACCGCTGGTGTATTTATCCTTCGCTTCCAGTGCCAGCGCCAGCGACTTTAACGAATTAAAAAACGAGCCGCGTATTTTATCGGTCTGCTTCCTGACCTTCTCTTCAAGATCAAGCCGGTATTCCTTGTTTTCGAGCATCAGTTTCCTTCGGTCTAACGCTCTTTGTACCCTTAGCGGCAATTCGTTAAAATAAACCGGCTTGATAATATAGTCGTAGGCGCCCATCTTGAGCAATTCAATTGCCGTTTCGGCATTATCGATAGCGGTTATCATTATTACGGCGGTATCCGGGTACTTGGCGACAATCTCCTGCAGGACGCTCCGGCCCGACATCCCGGGCATGGTGATGTCCAGTAACACCAGGGCGAAGGGATATTTCTTCAGGAATGCCAGGGCATTCTCGCCGTTTTCCGCTACCATACACTCATAACCCTCCCCGGTCAGTTTGCGGGAGAAGGCTATTCTGATGGATGCCACATCATCTACAACCAGAATTCGTTCTGCATTCCCATTATGTTTCGTCATTTTCTCTTAGTTTGCGGTAAGGTTGTGGATGCCAGTTGGTATTCTCAGTTACTTCCGCCCTTTCTTCGTTTTCGTCAGGAAGAAATCGGAAAAACGCTTTACCTCTATCTCCATCTCTTCCACCAGTCCGTGCGCATTCACAAGATCGCCGTTCCGCCCGGCCTCTTCAAGGCGTAAAGCCATGTCACCGAGGATGAGACCGCCCAGGCTGCGCGCGGCGCCTTTTACGGAATGGGCGGCGGCTTTAATAGTCGGCGCGTCCTGCCGCTTGATTCCGTCTTTGATGATTTCTATCTGCTCCGGGTAATCCTGCTCCAGGAAAATACCGGCGGCTTCCCGGTGCAGCTCATTATCGCCGCCGAACACCGCCATGGCTGCATCGATATCAACCGCCGGAGGAGTTGCTACCGGTTCTTTCTGAGGGAACAAATCCATTATTATATAATTAATATCATCAGGATTAGCCGGCTTGGACAGGTATCCGTCCATACCCGCTTCCAGACATTTATTCCGGTCTTCTTTCATGGCATAAGCTGTCATAGCGACGATAGGAATGTGCTTCCCGGACTTTCTCTCCTGCTTCCGGATATACCGTGTTGCTTCCAGGCCGTTCATTATCGGCATCTCCGCATCCATCAGGACAAGGTCGAAGTTACCTTGCTTTACCATACGGGTAGCCTCGGAACCGTTTTGTGCAATTTCAACGGTATGCCCCATCTTCTCCAGCGTCTTCCGGGCAATCAACTGAGAAGTGATATTGTCCTCGGCAACCAGAATACGCAGGTGAAGCCCCTCGGAAACAGGAATGACTTTACCGGATTGTTTACGTGGTTTCAGCGTCATGCCAGCCGCTTTCAGAACGGCTTCGTATAACTTCGATTCTTTAGCCGGTTTGACGACAAAACTCGATATGCCCATTTCCTGACAGCGGTGGAAATCGTTACTTATAGAATCCGGCGGCAGCAGCATGACGATGGCCGGCGATGGCGCTGAATCGCGCAGAATCTTCCTGGCTAAATCAAAGCCGCTCATGACCGGCATGTTCTTATCGATAAATATCAAGCGGAAATGTTGAGAGTCCCCGCCGGCTTTCTCAAGCTCAGCCAACGCTTTTACGCCGTTCTCAGCCTCGGTTACCTTAAAATCCCAGCCGCTGAGGAGTTGGTTAAACACCTGCCGACTCGATGCATTATCATCAACCAGCAATACCGGCGCGCCACGGAGAGCCGGTGGCATTTCGAGACGGGTATTATCCTGCTTTCCCACAGGCTGCCTGGTAAATTTACTGGTAAAGTGGAAGGTACTGCCTTCTCCCGGCTTGCTTTCCACCCAGATACGTCCACCCATGTTGGTGATAAGGTGCTGGGATATCGTCAGCCCGAGTCCGGTACCGCTGTACTTACGGTTGATTGAGCCGTCAGCCTGCTGGAAAGGCTCGAAAATATTCTCCTGTTCTTCCGCCCGTATCCCGATTCCGGTATCACGGATGGCGAAGTGCAGTTCTACCTCTTTGCCCGTATCTGCCAGCATATCCACGCTCAAGGTTATTTCACCGCGTTCGGTGAATTTGTTGGCATTACCTATTAAATTGACTAATATCTGGCGGAGCCGCCCCTCGTCCCCTACCAGCGCTGTTGGTAAACCACGCGGTATCCGGGACGTGAATTCCAGGCCTTTTTTATACGCGGATACGGCCATGGTCTCCAGGGCTTCCTCAAATAATATCTGCAGGTTAAATTCTGTCTTTTCCAGTTCCGTCTGCCCCGCTTCTATCTTGGATAAATCCAGAATATTATTTATGATACTCAATAGCGATTCGGCGGATCCCATCGCTATTTTCAGATACTGTCGCTGGTCCTGTTCCAGTTGCCCGTCCAGTACCAGATTCATCATACCCATGACACCATGGATGGGCGTACGGATTTCATGGCTGGTACGGGCTAAAAATTCACTCTTCGCCCGGTTCGCCGTTTCGGCATCGTTCTTGGCTTTACGCAGTTCCTGCTCGGCTTTCTCTCGCTCTTCCAGTTCATGCTTTAATAGCCGGTTCGTATCGGTTAATTCGTTAGTCCGTTCAAGCACCAGTTCTTCCAGATTATCCCGGTGCTGCCTTAATTCGTCTTCCATCTGTTTACGCTCGGTGATATCAGTCGTGATGGAAATAATACACGGTTCACCGCCGATCCTGATTTTTTCGGCTGAAAATAGCCAGGTGCGTATCTCGCCCGACTTCATACGGAATTCAAATTCTTCAGCGTCCACCTTTCCATTTTTCTTCAATATCTGTAGCATTCTGTCCCGTTCTTTTACTTGGGCCCAGATATTGATTTCCGGTGAACTCCGGCCGATTGCTTCTTCCCGTGTATAGCCGGTAATACGGGTGAAACTATCGTTAACTTCGATGAATTTCCCCTCTTTGAGCGTGGTGATAGCGATTGTTTCAGGACTGGAGCGGAAGGCTTTGGAGAATTTCTCCTCTGATTCGCGTACGGCTTCCTGTGCCCTATTCAGTTCGGTGACGTCGGTTGATACCCCGATTAGACACTCTTCACCACCGAGAGTAATAGGCTCTGCCGAGAACATCCAGGTGCGGATTTCACCCGACTTCATACGGAAGTCGAATTTTTCATTTCTGACCCTGCCCCGTTTCTTCAGTATCCTGAACAATCTGGTGCGGTCGGCCGGTTTCACCCAGACATTAGCATCAGTTGTTTGTCGTCCAACCAGCTCTTCGCGGGCATATCCTGTAGCCCGAATAAAGCTGTCGTTAACATCAACATATTTCCCGTCTTTTAACGTGGTGATAGCGATTATTACCGGGCTGGAGTGAAAGGCTCTGGAGAATTTGTTCTCCGATTCCTTTACCGCTTCCTCAGCTTTCTTCTGGTCGGTAATATCAACGGAATTTATCAGCAGATACATTAATTCGCCATTGCGTTTGACCGGCGCCCAGCTCATGGAAAGCCAGTAGAATTCTCCGTTTTTCTTCTGAGCAAGTGCCTCGCCCTTGCCATCACCACCGTTCATAACTTCGGCAAACGGGGCGGCGAATTCCTCCCGCATTTCTTCCGGCCACCACGGATAGGGTACCTTCAGCCCGATTACCTCATCCCTGGTCCAGCCGTTTAACTTTTCCCATGAAGGATTTACATATCTAACCGAAGTATCCGGATTAATCACCATTATCTGGTTCGGCGCTTTTTCAAGCAGGTTGGTGTTAAATTCCTGACTCTCCCGGAGTGCTTCCTCCGCCTGTTTACGTTCGGTAATGTCGCGGCACACGCAGAAAATAAGCTTCTGCCCGGCGAATGTTGCCCCGTTGGTACTTATTTCAACATCATAAACCGAACCGTCCTTACGCCGGTGGCGTGTCTCAAAATGGTCGCCTTCTTCTGTAACGGTACTGATCATCTCCTTGACTTTCTCTGGTGGATATTGAAATTCCCAGTCCCACACATTCAGTTTCAGTGTCTCCTCGTGAGAGTAGCCGATCATTTCGGTAAAACGGCGGTTGGCTTCATGTACCTTGCCATCCTCGTCGAGGATAACTATCCCGTCACGTGACTGCTCGATGAGGATACGCCGCCGGGTTGCTTCGCCATCCAGTGTCTTTTCCATTAACTTACGTTCGGTAATGTCGCGGAAAACGCCCTGTATTATTTGTTTGTCCTTATACTTGGCCACACTTGCCGAGATTTCGCACTGTACTCGGCTGCCATCGGCACGCTGGACAAGCGCATCTTCGGAATTGACAAGGCCTTTCTCTACGTGTTCATGAAAGACCTTCTTGTATTCCTCGACCAACTCCGGTGGGTGTACTAGCGATTGGTGCTTGCCGATAATCTTGTCCTTAGGCAGGCCTAGCAGTTTACAGCCGGCCGTATTAATATCGACGACGATTCCGGTCTGTGCATCGGCGAGAATGACGGCATCCTTGCCATTCTCGAAAAGGTTCCGGAATTTCTCTTCGGAATCCCGCAGCGCATTCTCCACCTGCTTGCGCTCGGTTATATCAGTCCAGTCCACCAGGAAATATTTCATGGTTCCGTTGGCCATCACCGGCGCCGACCGCACGTCAACCCAGAAACGGCTGCCATCCTTCTTCTGGAAGTGATTCTCTCTTTTCCTGCCGCCACGGGCTATGGTCTCTTTTAAGCTGATGCATAATTCATCCCGGCTTTCTTCAGGCCACCACGGATAGGGACATGTTGTCCCGGCAATCTCTTCCAGCGAAAAACCTGTCAGCTTCTCGAAAGCGGCATTGACATATTCGATTGAAAAATCTGGGTTTATCACAATTACGGGATTGGGCGCGTTATCCAGAACGGTCTTCATATCCAGGTCGCCCGGACTTATTGCTTTAATGGCTTTATTCAGCCTGGTGTCGCTTTTCTTTTTCATCATCCTCCCTGCCTGTCTAATCCTCCTATGGTGCTCCGTATACAAAGAAGCAAGGACTCAGGACACGGCACAGCTCTGCAAGTCATATAAATAGCCTGAGAAATTCCTGAAGGCCTTGCTGAATATCAGGTCTCATAGCTAAAGCATTTTTTCTGTAGTAGAAGCATATCGGTTTAGTAATCAACATTCCATAAAATTACTCTACCGCGGTATAAAAAAACCATAAAAATGTGTTAATATTACTTAATCAATCGATATCTATTACGTATATTACTAAAGGAAGGGGAGAAATATATGCCGGTAAAAAAATATGACAACCTGGTAAAAAACGTACCCATTAAAGAATATGAAGAAGGCGGATTCCGGGCTGGTGCCGAGCTTGATAAAGAATGGCTGGGATTCGATGTTAATATCAAATACGGAGCCTACTGGACGGCCGGTAGAATGGGTAAGGAGCCTTATACGCCGCACGTGCATGACTTTGACCAGGTGCTGCTCTTCGCGGGCTCCGATATGGATGATATCGGTGAACTGGGGGCGGAAGTCGAGTTCTGCCTGGGCGATGACCTGGAAACGCACATGATTACCACCACCACCGCCGTGGCGATTCCCAGGGGAATGCCCCATTTCCCGGCTACGGTCAACTTTTTAAACCGGCGTTTCTTCTACTACGAGATATCCATCACGCCGGAATATAAGGAAACGCCGGTACTCGCCGATAAAAAGCCCGGCCCGATAGCGGAATGGCGGTCGGCGACGCGTAAATATATCATGCCGCTGGCTTTCTCGCGTAAAGGCGCCTGGCACTACGGACCGACTAACCGCGACGACGGCGGAGGCTATATCTCCTTCGTGCGGACTAAAGAGGTGGCCGGGTTCGATTTCGTGATGCTGTACGAAAGCATGAAGAAGGGTCCCTACCGTATATGCCCCAATCCCGAAAAACCCCACACCCATCCCACCACGCAGGTAATGATGTTCATGGGCACCGATACCGATGATTTAACCGACCTCGGGGCTGATTTCGAGATATGCCTGGGCAAGGAAATGGAAAAACATACATTTAATAAGTCCGCGGCCGTGTTGGCACCGCCCTTTGTACCCCACTGGCCCGGCGGCGTGGTCAAACTCACCCGGCCGATTATCATGGCGGACATCCACCCCTTCGGTAACGATCATTAATCAGGCGGTCAGATATGTTTAAAGTTAGATGCAAACTCATCTCTTTCGAAGGTGACGAAGCCACCCATCCCTGCCACTTCAACTACAAAATCGGCGATGAGTTCTACTACGATGGAGTGAACTTTACCGGCCGGGTATGTCCCGGCCTGCTGGCATCGATGACGCCGGTAATTCACGGCGTCTACATGCTGGGAAACAAGTATTTCGAGAATGTTATGTACCGCTACCGCGGCCATGACACTAGAGACCCCACCATGGCAAAGTACGACGGCGTGGGATTCCGTTCGCTGGAACCACCGCCGGCGGATATGTCCAGAGCCAGGGGCGGCCATTTCGTCTGCGGGGATACCAGAATCCTGGCGCATTTCAGCTGCGAGCCGGTTGATATCAGCGACAGCGAGTACGCCCTGCCCTTCTACCGGAGAGAGATAGCCATACTGGAGAAAATCGAGAAGGAACCGGGAATAAAGACCGGTGAAATCCTCGACAGGTTTACGGATTTTGAGAGGGAGAAAATCTCCCCGCCGCTGACCCCGGCTTTACTGAGAGTCCTGCTGGAAGCCCTGGCCGATATGGAATACATCGAGATACGCGAAGGCAAGGCTTACGCCACCGGCCGGAAGCCTCCGAGTCGACCCCAAACAGAATAGATATTACGAGAAATTATAAGTGACGGATTTCAAGCATATATTTACACCTGTAAAAATCGGTCGGTTGACGGTAAAAAACCGCATCGAGAAGGCCCCCTGCGTACCGTTCCTGGCCAGCATCGACGGCGATGTTACCCGCGAACTTATCGAGTGGGAAAAGTCGTTCGCGCGGGGCGGGGCGGGCATCGTTACCATCGGCGATTCCCCTATCGTGGACGAAATTGCATCCAAAGCCGGTCACATTCTGAGTCTCGGTACGGATAAGACCGTCGGCGCCCTGAGCCGCCTGGCGGAAACCATCCAGAGATACGGCGCTAAAGCCTCTATCGAGCTTACCTACTTCGAGCCCGGCAAACGGTATTTCCCCAACGATTTTACGCCGGAAGAAATCAAACGTATTATCGATAGTTATGCCCGGGCCGCTTTCCGCTGCCTGGCCGCCGGCATGGATATGATTCTAATTCACGGCGCCCACGGGCATTTAATCAGCCAGTTCCTTTCCCCCCGCCAGAATACCCGCGCCGATGCCTACGGGGGCGATTTCGTCGGGCGCGCCAGGTTCGCCACTCAGGTCCTCGAAGCCATCCGGGATAAAGTAGGTGACGGACTCGCCATAGAGTACCGCATCAGCGCCGATGAACTGGTGCCCGGCGGACTGACCATCGAAGAACAACTTGAATTCGTTAGAAGTATTCAGGATAAAATCGACCTCATTCACGTGTCGGTTGGCAATCTCTTCGAACCCGGTGTCGGCCACCTGATGATTCAGCCGGCTTACATTCCCCGCGGCGTCAACGTTCACTACGCCGAAAGGTTCAAGAAGGAACTGGACATACCGGTTACCGCCCTCGGTTCTATCGATGTCGTTATGGCGGAAGAGATAATCGCCGGAAACCAGGCGGATATGGTGGCGATGAACCGCGCCTTTCTCGCCGACCCCGATTGCGTTAATAAGGCCCGGCGGGGACAGGAAGAGGCCATCAGGCCCTGCATTCGCTGTAACACCTGCATCGCCCGGGCGCACCCGTTTTATTTACCCGTCCGCTGCGCCGTCAATCCGGTTTCCGGCCGGGAAGCCGAATATATCGATATCCCGCCCCCCGCCAGAAAGAAGAAAGTAGTTATCATCGGCGGAGGTCCGGCCGGCATGGA
>CAYNDI010000063.1:0-10849 GCA_964395955.1 uncultured Dehalococcoidaceae bacterium | reverse complement strand
ATATCCTGGTATCCCCCTTTATAGGCGAGCCTCCAGTAGGGCTCTTTTGACGTGGTGAGAAGCGCTTTGAGAACTTCGACATTGCTGGTCCCGGGGACTGCCGGTACGAGTTGCAGGCCGAATCTCTGGGCGATATCCCTGATATCTTTCTCCTGATATTCGACCCTTTCCTCGGGCAGCATAGTCCGCCCGATTATTCCCACCAGGGCTACGTAGGGCGGAAGCTCCTGCACCAATGCCCTGATATTATCGGGCCCGTCCCCCAGGATAGATGCCAGGTCGAATTTGTTCAGTATCATAAGCTCATCGGCGAACCTGAACCTGAGGACCTGGTAAGTAAAACCTAGCAGGTCGTCCAGCTTGTTCGCCGGCACGAAGAAGAGCTTGTGGAGACTGGGCAATACGTCGCACTTTACGGATGCCCAGGTCACAATGCCCATGCTTCCCTGGGCGGCGGAAACAAACCTGTAGAAATCCGCCTGGCCCGGCCCGGTAGGGCTGGCGGGTGCCTGTTTTCTCTTCCAGGCATCCTCTAATGAACTAAAGTTGGCGGCATCGCCGGTTACCAGCTTCTGGCCGTCTCCCCAGACTATCTCGGTGCATCGCAGCGGATCCAGCGAGGCCCATTGGAACCTGGGAACGGTGGTAGGCTCTCTTTCCAGCAGACTGGCCACTACCGATTTATTAGCCCGCGGTACCAGGGGCGTCGAGAGTCTGAGGCCTTCCACAGCCAGTTCCGGCTGGAGCTCGGAGTAGGTTACTCCGGGTTCAATCATGGCCACTTTGTTCCGGACATCGATTCTCAGGATTTTCTTCATCCCGCTCAGGTCGACGATGACGGCTCCCGGCACACCGGGGATGGTATCACCGTGGAAACGGGGCGGCCCGGAGCTAACCGGGACCAGCGGCGTGGCGGTCTCGTTGGCCCATTTCACTATAGCCTGGACTTCATCAGCAGTCCCGGGCTTTATCACCGCCTGTGGTTTGATAGGTTTAACGAAGCTTAAGTCCTGAGAATAATTTTCCAGAGTTTCCGGGTCGGTTGAAATGTTTTCCGAACTTGAGATACCGGCTAATGCTTCTTTTAAAGTCATTCTCTTTTCTCGAATGCCCCTTTCAATATCTAGCCCATCATCCTGAAGTATCTACGTTGTCTTCACGGGGAGTCTATAGCAACGTATATTCGAAGCTGAAAATAACTGAATGTTATGTAAATAACCGAATAACTGTCAGACCTGGCTCTCAAATAAGAATTGTACTATTCAACACAAGTTTTTGTCAAACCAGCCCGGTCTTTACAGGCCATATTCCTTCCACCTCTTTTCCACCAGTTTCTCCGTCTCGGGCCGGGAATAGTGGCAATCCGGTGGAAATCTCTGATTACCCCATTCCTCGCGTACGGGGTGGAGCTCCCAGTCCGTGGTGGCATCGATGAGTAACTTACCGGTTACGCCGGTCCCGTTTTGACCCTTATCGGTTCCAGAGGTTTCTTCATCCTCTTTATATAAAAGTTTCTAATACGTCTAATTATATTTACCGTATTCCTTGGTGAAATCAATCATTGCCTTGAGATTTTCGGGCTTCACCTCATCGATGGAGCTCCGCGGGGCTACAATTAAGCCCCCGTCTTTACCGACGACGTCGATAAGCTTTTTGCAGTATGCCTTAACGTCGTCGGCAGAGCCGGTCTGCAACAGTGATACCGGCACATTCCCCATGATGCACATATGGTCGCCCAGTATCTCCTTGACCCTGAAAATGTCCGAGGCATCGAAGTACCCCATCATCTTGCCGCGTGGTATCTCCAGGAGGAATTCCAGGCGAGAATCGTACCTGCCTTCGAAGAAAGGACAGGGCGTCAGACCGGCGTCAATAAGACCCGTTAATAACCCCTTGAAGGTGGGCCAGTAGAACTCTTTGTACTGTTTGACCGACATGAAGCCGTCGGCGCCGCGGTGCAGCGGTATGAAGACGCGGGAACTGCCACGCATCTGCGCCATGGCAGTAGCCAGCCCGATCATAACGGGCAGCAGTTTTTCGCTGGCTTGATTACGCTTCTCGGGCTGCCGGAACATGTCCATCATCGAACCGCGCATGCCCCTGAGGCGATCGGAAACGACGTCGAAAGGAGCGAAGGTAGCCCCACCGGCGAACCCCGGGAAGCCGAGTTTCTCCAGTTCCGTCCCCAGCGAGCCCACGGCGGCGTTCCGCCGGAAGAGCGCCTGCCGGGCTTTAAGCAGGGCTTCGATAGCATCATCGAAGCCGGGCATGCCGAGGAGCATCGTGGGGGAAAACATCAGGATGCTCAAGTTGGGCAGTCGCTGCAGGGATTCCAGATTACCGCATACGCGTGGTAAATATTTATTCAGGATGAATCCGGTTGGGTCTTCCAGAAACGCATCGTATTCATCGGCCTTCATATATTCGCCTTCGACGAACTGATGGGTATGGTTCGGCGATGTCCCGTGGCCGGGCCAGACCATCTGCTTGTAGTCGAGGGCTTCCATAGCCTCCCCCGAATCGGAACCCATACCCATATAGGCGTCGGGCGCGAAATCGACCACCGTTTTAATACAGGCTTCTTTCCACTTGGCCGGATTATAAAAGGCGTCCTGGCAGGTTATCCCGGTGTATTTAGCCGGGAAATATCCCAGCGACATCGTCACCGGCACCCGGTCCGGAATTTTCAACCGGACGGCGTCCTCTATCCTCTTCGCTCTTTCATTATATAGCTGCTGAGACGTCTTACCTGCGGCCATATACTTCCTGCCTTTTTTAGTGAATCTTACCCGCGGTATTGCGTGGTCTGGATGTGTAAATCCCCTACAAGCAGTATCATATATATAAGAGGTATCTGTCAATTTTCCTTTTGCCGGACTACAGCGAAAAATAAATGGATTTTTCTACCAAAAAGCAGCCAGTCCGGTTTAGCAAAGAAAAGGGCTCCGGAAGCTTTAATCTCCCGAAGCCCTATCCGTTTCTATGGTAAACAAGAACTTATTTTTGAGTTGTATATTCCTCTATTAAGTCCTGCCATTTCTTCAGGACCTTGTCCGTAACGTCGGAGCTGTAACCCAGATCCTGGCACATCTTAGCCCAGGTGGGATAAGCATATTGGGCACAGGCGGCTTCCCAGGCGGCCGTCTGCTCCGCGGTGGGACTAGTGATGGTTATACCGGAGGCTTCAATCTCCGGCTTGCTGTGTACGTTCTCATCATACATACCCTGGGCACATACGTCCATCGCCTGTTCCCAGGTTTCGTCGAATATCTTCTGGTCCGACTTCGCCAGAGAATCATACCAGTCGTGACTGGTCATAACGAGAAGAGTTCCGGCGGTGAAGGTCTGGGTCAGGATGTAATCGGTTATCTCATACATCTTGTAAGGTCCGATCATGGCGTAGGTCATGAAAGCGGCATCGGTTACCCCCTTGTCCATGTTCATATATGCCTGAGGAGGTATCTGGAAGACACCGGCAGCTCCAAAGGCCACCATTAAATCTTCCAGGGCACCGGAAGCTCCGCCTACCTTGAGACCTTTGAGGTCTTCGGGCAGGACTACCTTTTTACTCTTGGTGATGAGATAAGTCGGGTCAATCTCTATGGCAGCAACGAGATGGTAGTCCTTGTATTCCTCGTCTATTTCCTTTATCTTGTAAAGTTCCTTTAAAGCATCGAACGAGGCAAGATATTCTTCCTTGGAGACCCCTTTCTTGTGGAAGCAAAGCATGGGAAGACCGGTAACGGAAGCCAGCGGGAAGTCGGTCTGCTTGCTTCCGGTAGAGGTCATGATAATTTCACAAACACCGCCTTTCACCGCGTCCAGAGAGCCGGCGTCATCCAGTAAACCTGATAGTGGATATGTTTCAACCACATAACGGCCCTCGGTACGTTTTTCAAATTCATCGGCCCACCACTCATAACCTACGGCCACGGCAGAGCCCGGGGGCATCGTATAGTTGAACTTAATCGTGCCACTGCCCAATTCCTCTTCGCCACAGGAGACCGGGAAGATAAGCGCCACGAGAAGAATTGCAGTTATTATTGCGATTATCCAGTTTTTTTTCTTCATTTTTCCTCCGATATTGTATGTCTTATTGTTCAAGAACCATCCATCCGGACGCACATTTACACTTCAACACCTCCTTCACATAGAGAAAATTTATGGATGTAATTAAGATAGTTTTTTCTTATTTTACAACTGAAGCAATCCTAACTTTATAATTATTTCCTGTATCCTGTCAACCCCTTTACACTCCGGTATGCCTGTAATAAATATTTATAAGTAATTCGATTTTTTTGATGATACCGCCGTGTTAATAAAAAATATCATTACAAATTTGTCCGAATAATATATGATAAAACACCCGGCAAGCAAAACTTTACCATGTGTCCCGGCTGCCCTAACGGGCTTTAAAGGAAGGCTTGCCAATTCCAGGGTCGGGGGTGTATAATTTCTTGAACCCAGTTAATTTAATTCGTCTTTCGCATATATAAATCGGGCTGTAGTACCAGCCCAGGATGCAGCACTAGAAACTGACATGAGAAAAATCACGATTATTATTGTTGGTGTTGGCATATATGTGGGAGAGCTTCTTCTGATACTGATTCTCCTTTCCTCTATAAGTTCTTTCTTCCCGGAATCTGTAGTTCCCTTTTTCCCTGATTCTTCGGAGTATTTCCTGATAGCTGTTCTATATTTAATACGATTAATCGGTCTATTGATAGCCATTTTACTCTTAAGAAGGGAAATCAAACAGGCTAAAAAGGATTGGACTAATCCAAAAGACTTCTGGTATCTCCGAAAGACACAGGGCATGACGAATGTGGAGAGAGATAAAGGGCTACCCGGTCCGGTTACGCCAGTTTAGCCTTTACCGACGTGTAACCTGCAGGAGGTAATTTGCAGCAGCTTGAGGAGCGTATTACATCACGTTGCGGCAAGGTAACGTTAAGAGCCAGTAAATATATGGCGGTTATCGCGGCTGTCGTACTCGGCATTATGATGATATTAACCGTCGCTGATGTCTGCGGCCGTGATTTTTTCCTTAAACCGGTAACGGGAACCTTCGAGCTGATAGGTATTATGCTGGTAGTTGCCGGGAGCCTGGGCCTGGGTTTCTGCCAGCTCAACCAGGGCAACATCAGAATTACCATTATCGCCGACAGCCTGCCCCCCAGAGTACAGGCCATCGTGTATATGATTTCCTACGCGATAGGCGCCGTTGTCAGCGGCATGATATGCTGGCGGGGTCTATTAAGGGCTTGGGACTACATATTCAAAACACTCGGTGGCGTTTCCATCACTGTAAGGCTGCCGTATTGGCCTTTTATGTTTCTCCTGGCTATAGGTTTCGGCTGGTTGTGTTTCATACTTATCATAGATACCTATCTTGCTGCCAAAGAGGTGTTCCGGCGTGGGCCAAACTGAAATCGGACTAATAGGCATAGCCGCTCTCATTGCCCTCCTGATGATGGGGGTTCATATAGGCTTCGCTTTAATACTGGTGGGTTTTATCGGCTTCTCCGCCATCGGCGGCGTCAATGGCGCTATCCACAATCTGGCTATATTACCGTTTGATAGGTTAAACAACTACCATTTTGCCGTGCTGCCGCTATTCCTCCTTATGGGTTCATTTGTCGCTCACAGCGGCATAGGCAGGGAAGCATATCAGTTCGCCCGCGCCTGGATGGGTCACCTTAAAGGCGGCCTGGCTATGGCAACAGTTGGCGCATCCGCTCTGATTGCCGCCTGTGCCGGTACCAGCGCCGTCGGGGCGATACTCATGGGACAGGTAGCCTATCCGGAAATGAAAAAAATGGGGTACAGCAAAAACCTGGCGTCCGGATTGATAGCGGCCGGTGGCACCATGGGTATCTTAATACCGCCGAGCATGGGTTTTGTCCTTATCGGTATCCTCACCGAGCTGTCTATCGGCAAGCTGTTTATCGCCGGGATAATACCCGGTATCCTTGAAGCCACTTTTTATATTATTACTATCTTTCTACTCTGTAAGTTCAATCCGTCACTGGCGCCGGCATCTCTCGACATAACCTGGAAAGAAAAATGGGGATCCGTAAGGCTGACCTGGCCGGTGGTCATTCTTTTCATACTGATAATGGGAGGCATCTACGGGGGTGTATTTACACCCACGGAAGCCGGTGGTATCGGGGCCTTCGGGGCGCTGGTTATCAGCATGTCCAAGAGACAATTAGGTCTTCAGGGCTTCTGGGACTCCTTAATGGAGTGCGGGATGACCACCGCCATGATTATCCTCATGCTGGTTGGCGCCTATATGTTCAATACTTTCCTGGCCATTACCCAGATTCCGGCTACTATCAGCGATTTTATCACCGGGTTGAGCCTGCCACCCATTATAATCCTGATTGTTGTCGTCATATTTTACATTATATGCGGCATGTTTTTCGATGTTATCGCCGTCCTGGTTCTCACTATTCCCATCATGTATCCCCTCATGGACGCCATGGGATTCAACCTTATCTGGTACAGTGTGCTTATGGTCAGGGTAATTGAGATTGGTATGATTACGCCGCCTTTCGGCATCAACCTGTTTATACTGACTGGAGTAATCAACGAACCTCTTAAAGTACTCTACCGCGGCATAATACCTTTCGTTATATCCGATTTTTGCCACGTTGCTCTGCTGATAGCCGTTCCCTCCCTCTGCACCTTCCTGCCTAATATGATGATGTGATGAGTCCTGTATTCTCATCCCCCCACACCCGAATTTGATATTGCTCCCACGAATTATGTACCATGCCCCGATTAACTTGTTTCTCAGGATAAAAAATACTTGAAAAAGCTATTGTATAAAACCGAAAAAGGTGTCACAATATCGACAGATGAAAGCCCTGTACCGTTACTTCAATGTACTCAGGAGGTGGTGCTATGGCAAGTATAACCAAGGCGATAGCTAATGAAAGGCTGGAGGACGTACCTGCGGAAAAGCGGTTCTGGTGCCATGACGGCAGATACCTGAAAAGCCTGGCGGAACTGGAAGCTGCCCTGGAACAGATGTCGGATGAAACCTTCAGTTATCACTCAAGTGAGACTAAAACCGACTTCAGCAACTGGATAAGCGATGTCATCGGCGACCAGAAACTGGCCAGAGACCTGTTGAAATCCACCACTCCGGTACAGGCGGCTAAAAACGTTGCCGCCAGGATTAAATGGCTGAAGACCCGGGCCGGTATCGCCTGATTCAATTTCAGTTGACAGGTGCGCGGGAACAGCCGCCGAGACCGGGTTGCGTTGTTTTAGTATCTTCCGGGCGGTTCTGCGAATTCGGATTGCGATAGCGGAATACTTTCCCCTCGTAATTCTTGAATACCAATTCATCTTCGTTCATAGATAGTACGTATTCCGGTTGCAGCGTGACTTTACCACCGCCGTTTACCAGGTCGACGGCGAAGCTGGGTACGGCCAGGCCGGAAGTATACCCGCGCATACCTTCGATTATCTGGATACCCACCTCCACCGGGGTACGCAGATGTTCGGTACCCCGCACCTCATCACACTGGTGGAGATAGTACGGACGTACTTTGATTTTCAGTAAGCCCTGGCACAGCTTCAATTGGGTCTCCACGTTATCATTAATGCCGCGCAGCAGGACCGATTGATTATTTACCGGAACGCCGCTGCGCAGCAGGCGGTCACAGGCGGCAGCCGCCTCCGGTGTTATCTCGTGGGGGTGATTGAAATGGGTATTAAACCATATAGGACCGTACCTCGATAGCATATCGCCGAGTTCGGCATCGATACGCCGGGGCAGCACCACCGGGAACCTGCTGCCGATACGGATTATTTCTACGTGTTCAATTTCCCGTAGCCTGGAGATAATCGCCTCCAGACGACCCGTCGATAGCGTGAGAGGGTCGCCGCCGGAAAGAATGACGTCCCTGATACCGGAGTTCCAGCGTAAATAGTCCAGCATAGCCTCTATTTCGCTCCAGGAGCGTACCCGGCTTCCGTGCCGCCATTCCCTTTTACGCGTGCAGTGGCGGCAGAGCACGGGGCAGATATTGGTAAGCACCATCAGCGCCCGGTCCGGATAGCGGTGCACCAGACCCGGCACCACCGAGTTCGCCCGCTCAGCCAACGGGTCTTCAAATCCCACGGCGCTCATGGTAATTTCCAGGATGGAAGGTATTGCCTGCCGCCTTACCGGGTCATCGGGGTCATCGGGATTAATAAGCGACAGGTAATAAGGGGTAATGGCGAGGGGATAACGCCGGGAAACCAGTTTGATTTGAGTCTTTTCCTCCGGAGATAGCGGTACCAGCCGGTTGAGCTGTTCAACCGTTGTTATTCTGTTACGGAATTGCCATTTCCAATCATTCCAGGCGCTATCGGGGACATCACCGAATAATTTATACCTGCCGGGGGTGTTTACACCGGAGGGTTTTTCAGATTGGCTTCTAATGACCTTTCCTGCATTAACTCTGGCAGAATTATGAATAGCCTGTTTCTTACCGGTCGCCGATGGTTCTCTCACTCTTGATACATCACTCCTTTTTCCCTGTTTTTTATACTTTCATGTCAGGTGGTAATTGTCAACAGGGCTTTAAGGTGACAGCTAAAGGGTAATTGGATAAATCATTCCCGAACGTTCCCCGGCTTTGAAATTCCCTAAAATTTCAGGTGTCAGCTATCCCTATATATAAAAAATTTGCGTTTTTCATCGTAATAAGACTTGACAATACATATACGGGTATTATAAAGTTTGGCGAATTGGTACAGTTGCGTTTTAATTGACATTAACTTCAATGGAGATGAGGCCGAGCTGCGGGTGATAGTGGTAATACAATTATGTCAAGCATAGGTACGCAATTGCATTTTAAAAATCTCTATAATCTTATAGATAACCTATATCTGGTACGCCGATTGCCATGAATGCTGTCGGTTGCTGTTTCTCTAGGTGAAAACAATAAAAACGGGAGGTGTAATGTAAGATAAAAACGCAAGCGAAAATTTGTATGGTATTATACCATTAAAACAGGAGGTATACATATGTGGAAGAAGACCCTGAAATTTACAATACCACTGATAATCTGTCTCACCTTTCTACTGATTCTTGTTCCCGGATGTGAGGAGGAGACACCCACCACAACTCCGACAGCTTCTCCGACACCAACGACGCCGGTCAAGGATAAAATCCTTATCGGCGCATCCAGGCCTATCTCCGGCCCCAACGCTGCTATCGGAGACGCGGCACTGGGACCAGTCATGGAGATGTGGGAGAAAAAAGTCAATGCCGATGGCGGGATATATGTCGAAGAGTACGGCAAGAAATTGCCCGTAGAGTACCTCATATATGATGATGCCACTGATATTGGCACCATGGTCAGGCTGACGGAAAAGCTGATACTGGAGGACAAGGTTGACATTCTATTCTCCGCCTGTGGTACCGCTTTCATTTCAGCCCAGGGCCCCATAGCCAACAAGTACGGCAAGGTACTACTCACCGCCGAGGGCGGCGCCACCATTATGAGGGAGGCCCTTTACGGTCTACCTTACGTATTCGTCTCTCTGCCCTTCTCCGACCACTACCAGCTACCGGTTTTCGCTGAAATGTGCGCCGCCAAGGGCGCCAAGACGGCTTATATAATCACCATTGCTGACCTCCACGGCATAGAGTACGGCGGCGTGGCGGCTATAGAATTCCCCAAGGTAGGCATTGAAGTAATCGCCAACAAATCCGTTCCGATAACCTATACGGACTTCTCACTCCTGGTTAAGGAAGCCAAGGCGGCTAATCCCGATGTCTTCTGTGTTTTTGCCTATCCGCCGATAGTCCTGCCGGTTACCGGTGAGATGATGGCAATTGGCTTTAACCCGCCGGCCGTTATCATGGGACCTGGAGGCAATTTCGGCTTCTACGGCGTATCGTTCGGCGGTGACCCGGCCATCGTAGAAGGCGTATCCTGTTTTGCCGCAGCGAACCCCAAAACGTCCCCCGCCTTTGCTGATGCGTTTGCTGAACTCGAGGCACTCGTCGGCTTTCCAAATCTAGACTGGTGGGGTGCTCCGTTCTACCTGCCCTTGGTGGAAATCTGGCAGCAGGCCATTGAGGCGACCGGAACCCTTGACCAGGACGTGTTAAGGGACTACATCGCCACGCACCATTTCGAGACCATTCTGGGAGACACCTGGTTCGATATCGTCGGTAATGGCGGTGGACTTCTGGCCAAGGAAACCCATCCCGGTGAGATTGGTCAATGGCAGGGTGGAACCGTCGAAATCGTCGGTGGCGGTGACTGGCCTAGCGTAGTACTTACGTCAGACTGGGTCTATCCCAAGCCGGCCTGGCCAACACCGTAAGGCTAGAATATAGCAACAGCCAGTGTAAAAAATTGTATAACGATATAAAAAGCAGGCTGTCTAAAGGGTAAGCAACGATTCTGAAGGGTTGTTATTCCCTTGAGGAAAATATACTGCACCTTATAGACAGCCTGCACCTGTGATTGACAAGACTAGAAAGCTTATAACAATATGCCTGAAAGCATTGTAACTGTCCTTAATATAGCGATTGGCGGTTTACTGCTGGGCGGTATCTATGCCCTGATTGCCATGGGCTTAAGCCTGCAGTACGGTGTTGCCCGGGTGCTGAATATATCTCACGGCGAATTCATTATGCTCGGCGCCTACTCCACCTTTACGCTTTACACCGTGGTTGGCATTAACCCGCTTATTTGTCTGGTCATCATTGGTCCGGTTATATTCATAATCGGTTTTCTACTTCAGCGGACTCTATTCACCCATCTTAGAGTCAAGGCGCCAAACCCGGGTGCCTATGAGGGCAATTCCATGTTAGCCACTTTTGGTCTCA
>CAYNDI010000062.1:0-10849 GCA_964395955.1 uncultured Dehalococcoidaceae bacterium | reverse complement strand
CCATCATGGTGGCGTACTCGTCATATTTATCATCGGCCTCGAAAGCCTTGGCTTTTCCCTCGGCCTCGGGAGTCCAGGATACGCCGTCGGCGCCGTAAACCTCCTTGGCAATCATGGCCACCCTCTCCCGCAGCTTCATTTCGTTGGGGTAGAGGAACTTGAACTCGTTCTCCTCCTCGCAGGCTTCCTTGACCACATCGGCCAGCTCCAAGGCGCCGTCGCCGCCGTCGGCCCAGTGTGTCGATAGGGCGCAGCGCGCTCCGGCTGCCTCGGCCGCTTTCCGGACTAAGGCGATTTCATCCTTGGTATCGGTGTAGAAGGCGTTGATGCAGACCACCGGATTGATGCCGGACTTGCGGATAACGCCGATAAGGTGTTCCATGTTGGGCAGACCCTTCTCTACCAGCCCGACGTTCTCCTTGGTGTACTCTTCGGGCAGGGCCAGTCCGGCGACAACCTTGGGGCCGCCGCCGTGCATCTTCAGGGCACGGATGGTGGTGGTGAGCACGGATACATGCGGTTTCAGGCCGCTGTAGCGGCACTTGACGTTCCAGAACTTCTCGAAACCGATATCGGCGGCAAAACCGCTCTCGGTGATGTGATAATCGAACATCTTCAGGCCGATACGGTCGGCGATGATTGACGACTGCCCTACGGCGATATTGGCGAAAGGTCCCGCATGGACCAGGCACGGATTGTACTCGGCGGTGCACATCAGGGTGGGGTTGATGGTGTTGCGCATCCAGGCGGTCATGGCGCCGCCGACTTCCAGGTCGCCGGTAGTAACTGGCTTGCCCTTCTTATCATAGGCCAGCGTGATTTCGTCCATCCTCTTACGCATATCGGCCAGGTCGGTCACTATAGAGAGCATGGCCATTAGCTCGGAGCTGACGGCGATGCCGAATTTGGACTGCATAGTGTAGCCGTCCATCCTCCCGCCGAGTCCGATGATGATATTGCGCAGGCTCTGGGCGCAGAAATCGATAATCCAGCCGAACTCAACCCGTGTCGGGTCGATGTTCAGGCGGGGCATCTTGGTCAGGCGGGCCAGCTGCTCGTCGTCGTAGTTACGTTCGTGCTGCATTCTGGCGGTGAGTGCCACCATGGCCAGGTTGTGCGCGTTCATAATATCGTTTATATCGCCGGTAAGACCCAGGGAGTATTCGGTCATGGGTATCAGGAGAGCGTTGCCGCCGCCGGCGGCCGTTCCTTTGATGTTCATCGTGGGACCGCCCGAGGGCTGGCGCAGGGCGCCGCCGACGTTCCAGCCACGCTTGCCCATTCCTTCCATCAGACCGCAGGAAGTGGTACTCTTGCCTTCACCCAGCGGCGTCGGGGTTATCGCCGTGACCTCGATGTATTTACCGTCTTTCTTGTCCTTGAGACGGTTGATGATTTTTAGAAAGTCGAGCCTGGCGATTCTTCCGTAGGCGAGTAATTCGTCTTTCTGCAGCGCCAGTTTCTCCCGCCACTCATCCGGAGCCGGCATATTTTCTTCAGCCGCTTCCGAGATTTGCCAATCCTTCATTTTTACCGCATCGTAAGCCACTAACAAAACCCTCCTTGAAATATTATTTTTTACGTTATTATTTACCGGTCATGCCGGTTGAAAATTTGCCAGGAAAAAGAACAGGTATACCGAACGAATTCTTCGGAAGTGTTTCCGTTATTCGTAATACCGGATTTTGTATTTATTGTTCTTTCGCCTTTCTAGTGCCGCTGGCGGCCTCTATGCCAGTTTGTCGGCTGGCTATCAGGAGTTTGTTGTAGATGCTCTTGACCTCTTTCGCTATCTGCGGGGAGGCTTTGAAAAGCGAAAGATTGGCATGGTCGGCATCGTTGATGGCAGGGTCGTAATCAAGGAATCCGAGTATTTCAACATCCCTGAGGTTGGTCTTGATGAATTCTTTATCGGCTTCACTTCTTATCTTGTTGCCGACGATGGCGACATTGTTTAAGCCCAAGTCACGGGCAAGTTTCCGTATTGTCCCGGCGGTCTCCAGGCTGCGTCGGCCGGGTTCCACCACGATAATCAGCTTGTCCACGGCTTTCACCGTGCCGCGTGAGAGGTGTTCGATGCCAGCCTCCATGTCCAGGATAACCACCTCGTCCCTCTGCAGCAGCAGGTGGCTCACCAAGGCCTGGAGCAGCGCCCCCTCCGAGCAGTAGCAGCCGGTGCCGCCCCTCTTTATCCGCCCCATGGCCATGATTTTAATTCCGTCCATCTTTATGGCGTATTTTTCCGGCAGGTCGTCGACTCTCGGATTAAGCTTGAAGAAGGCCCCGGGTGTTCCGGGTTTTACTCCAACACGCTCTTCGATGAGGTCTTCGAGTTCGGATATGGGGGTCATTTCCTCCGGGTGGGAGTAACCGAGGGTGGCTGCCAGATTAGCGTCCGGGTCGGCATCGATGGCGATGACGGAATAGCCGGATTCGGCAAATGTATGTGAAAGAAAAGCGGAAAGGAGAGTCTTGCCAACACCACCTTTACCGCTGATAGCTATCTTCATGCGCACCTTGCTTCTGGCATAATTATATCATGTTTTTGGTCGGGAAAAAACTGAGGAAAAAGATACATTATATATTAAAGATAATATGTCTCTTTACAGCAGTAAGTTTATCTTATTTAGTATCAAAAGTCAAGAAGCACAAATGCCGGGGATACGGGATATCGGTCCGACAGTGTTTCCCGCCGTGTTTGTTTGTCTTTTATCCGTTAACTGACTAGAATAAACTCAGGACAGTGAAATGAGGTAAGGTATGATGAAAAAGGATTATCCGCAATGCGCCAAATGTCCCACCCGGGTATGTGAGAATATGGGCGCTAAAGCGAGCGACGGGCCAATATCACTGGAAAAAGCGCCCGCTTTTTGTCCCATGAAACTCATGCCCGGAGTGTACAGCGAGGCAATGGCTGAATATGATAAGCCCGAAGTTAATGAGTTCGCCCGGCTGGCTTCCGTACAGGAAGCCGAGTGCTACGAGCGCCTGCCCGACGGACTGCGGACGAGGCTGCCCCGCATCGAGGAGTTGATTCAGTTCTCGCGGAAATGCGGTTATAAAAGAATCGGCATCGCCCACTGCGGTGGACTGTTCAAAGAGGCGGGTCTTCTTTCTCAAATCCTGGAGAACAACGGGTTCGAGGTCGTTACCGTCCAGTGCAAGACGGGCGCCGTCCAGAAGGAAAAAATCGGCATCCCGTCCGATAAGAAGATAGCCCTGCCGGACGACTGGGAGAGCATGTGCAATCCCATCGCCCAGGCGATGATTATCAACCGGTCGAAGGTAGACCTGGCGGTCATGCTGGGACTCTGCATCGGGCACGATACCCTGTTCATCAAGTACTGCGAGGTGCCGCTGACGGTTATCGCTGTCAAGGACCGGGTATTCGGGCATAATCCCCTGGCGGCTCTTTACCTTTCCGAGAGTTACTATCGGCGACGGAATAAAATAGAATAGCCATAACGGAGGTACGTGGAAATGGCCATGATAGACATCAGCGTGGTACCGGTGGGGACGGGCCAACCATCGGTGAGTGAATACGTAGCCGGGGCGGTGAAGATGCTGCAAAAAGAGCCGGATATCAAATACGAACTGACGGCGATGAATACTATTATCGAGGGGGAACTCGGGAAGCTGCTGGCACTGGCGCAGAAAATGCACCGGTCGGCCTTCGATGCGGGGGCGAAGAGGGTGGTGACGACCCTTCGCATCGATGAGAGGCGAGACAAGCCTTTAACCATGGAGGGGAAGATAAAAGCCGTCAAAGAGAAACTGGACAAGTAAGAAGAAGTGTCTGCGATAAACATATTCATATTGCTGGTGACCGGCACCGTGGCGGGTTTTGCCGGCGGCATGCTGGGGTTGGGTGGGGCTTTTATCATGACGCCGCTGCAATATCTCGTCTATACCAACATGGGTCTTTCGCCGGACGTGGCTATCAAGACGGCTTTCGGTACCAGTTTGCTGGTAGTACTGACGACGGCTATCAGCGCTGCCTGGAGGCACCATCGGGAACAGGCCGTCGAATGGCGGGTAGCCGTTATCATGGGCGGGTGCGGCCTGGTTTTCGCTTTCGGCGGGGCGACGCTGGCGACGCATATACCCGGTACCGCTCTCAAGATAACCTTCGGGGCAATCGCTATTATCAGCTGTATCAGGATGTTTATCGCCACCCGCGAGAAAATCGATGCCGAACCCGGAAACAGGCCTCTTTTATGGGCTGTCTGGGGGATTCCCATAGGACTGTTTTCCGGTCTGCTGGGTGTGGGCGGCGGGGTTTTATTGATACCGGTGCTGGTGATAATACTGAAATTCAAGATGCATCATGCCGTGGCGAACTCACTGGCGATAATGATTTTCACGAGCCTGGGCGGTATTGCCGGCTATATTATCAACGGCATCGGGGTGGCTGACCGCCTGTCTTATTCAGTCGGTTACGTTAATCTTACATCCTGGGTGCTGCTGGCCATACCCGGCGCCATCATGGCGCAGTTCGGGGCGGCTGCCACTCACAAGGTACCGAGAAAAACACTCACGTATATCTTCATCGCTGTCCTGTTCTATATAGGTCTGAGAATGATAGGCGTCTTCGAGTGGCTCGGCTGGCCGCTATAGCTTATCGGGAGGGAAATATGGACATAAAAATTACGACACTGGCGGAGAACACGGCAGGTGCCGGCGTTCTGGGAGAATGGGGCCTCAGTATGCTTGTGGAGGCCGACGGACAGAAAATACTCTTCGATACCGGCGGCGGGAGGGCCGCCGTACCCAATGCCGAGCTTATGAAAGTTGACCTGGCTGAGGTCGACCGTATCGTGTTGAGTCACGGTCATTACGACCATACCGGCGGGCTGATAGAAGTGTTGAGGAGAACCGGCGGCAGGGAAATTATCGCCCACCCGGATGTCTGGGCTAAGAAATACGGCAGCCTGGATAACGCTCCCAAAAGGTATGTAGGCATTCCTTTCGCCAGAGAAGCCCTGGAAGTGAACGGTACCTATTTCAACCTGTCGAAAAAGTCGGTTAAGCTCTCCGAACATATCATGACTACCGGCGAAGTTCCCATGGTAACGGACTACGAGGTAATAGAAAAGTATCTCTGCGTCAAAGAGGGCGAAGAACTGAAACAGGACCCCCTCGATGACGACCTCGCCATGATTATCGATACCGAATACGGGCTGGTGGTCATCCTGGGGTGCGCTCACCATGGCATTGTCAATACCCTGATGCAGGCAAAGAAAGTAACCGGTAAAGACCTTATTTATGCCGCCATCGGGGGCACTCACCTTATCCATGCTTCTCCAGAACGCCTGGAAAAGACGGGAGCGGCTTTACGCGAGATGGGGGTACAGTATCTGGGCGTTTCTCACTGTACCGGCTTTAAAGCGTCGGCTTACCTGGCGGGTGAGTTCGGCGACAGGTTCTTCCAGAACAATGCCGGTTCCCGGTGGACGCTGCCTTTTAAAGAAGGCTAAAGACAAAAAGAGAGGGGGCAACAGCCCCCTCTCGTGTTTAATATTCGGGGGACTTTATTTCGACATGGACTGCATGACCTGCATCACTTCGTTTATTCCCAGCACCGGGTTGACCTGGAGCTTGACGTAGGGTGTGAACTGCATGGAGCGGGTGAGGGTTTCGGTCGCTGGCTCATCAATTATCGAATAGCCGGACCAGCCGCCGGCGAATATCCCCCAGTCTTTCACTTTACCGGAGTCCATGTTGCTCTTGGTTATCTGGCCCAGTTTGGCAAAAACGGCCAGTAGCTCCGCCGGGTCTTTAGGTAAAACAGCGGGGTCCATTTCCCACAGTATCAGACACTTAGCCATGTTAACACTCCTATTATTATTTATTTTTGTATACCGGTTTATTCAGGTGTTACTGACCTCCTTATTATAAGCATAACCTCCTCGCGTATAAATTTATTGTTAAGATTAGGATTATTATAATTTTTCAGTATATTTATTGTCAAACGTTTGACTTTTCGTAGCTTCAAGCACTATAATTTAATACACCGCTAGGGGTGCTCAGGGCTGAGAGTCCCGATAGTATCGGGGCGACCCTTGGAACCTGAACTCGGTAATACGAGCGTAGGGAAGCGGCCTTACTAAAAACCAGGGGTCAGTCCAGCCCTTGGTTTTATTATTTTATCGGGGGTGGTTGAAATGACACAGCTGGGAATGGCCAGAAAAGGCGATATATCTCCGCAGATGGAGGCGGTGGCACGGGTCGAGGAGATATTTGACGCTGACGTTGTTAATATAATACAAATTTTGGTAATTAAACATTAAGGGGGAGAAAATGGCAGAAACAAAATACGGAAAGTACATAATGAAAGAACCACATGCCAAGATGTGGCCTCAGGTACCTATATACGTAGACGGGTCCTTGAACGAGCAGATAACTTGCGATATTGTGTTCGATGTCCGCACGAAGCCCGGGAAAGACGACCACGAAGCTCATATACACGACGTGGACGAATACCTGTTTTTCCTGGGAGGCGACCCGACGAACTACATGGATTTTCAGGCGGAAGTAGAAATATGTTTAGGCTGGGGTGAGGAACAGGAAACGCATATCATTAATACCGCTACCGTTGTCTTTATCCCGAAGGGATTGGTTCATTTGCCGTGGAACTTCAAGAGAGTGGATAAACCCATTATCGTCGGGCATATCCTTCTAGCCCCTAATTTCACCAAGGATAATACCCGCCCCGCAGAATAGGGCTAGTTTTGTAGTTGTTTAAGCGGTCCGACTGTACGGATAATACTGTGTTGTGTAATGATATGCTGGTCATACTTGTATTTCAGGCGTATTTTTGCGCCTAAAAGTTTGACTTCACGTCTTGTCGGGTGTATAATTAACCTACAATTTATCCGCTAGGGGTGCTCAGGGCTGAGAGTCTCGATAGTATCGGGGCGACCCTTGGAACCTGAACTCGGTAATACGAGCGTAGGGAAGCGGCCTTACACAAAACCAAGGGTCCGATTTTTTCGGTCATAGCCCTTGGTTTTATTATTTTATCGGGGGTGGTTGAAATGACACAGCTGGAAATAGCCAGAAAAGGCGATATATCACCGCAGATGGAGGCGGTGGCACGCGTAGAGGAGATAGAATCCGAAACTGTCCGTCAGGGGGTGGCAAAGGGGACGATGGTTATCCCGGCCAATGCCAACCATGCCGGCCTCGCTCCCTGCGGTGTGGGGGCGGGATTATCGACCAAGGTCAACGCTAACATCGGGACATCCTCGGATTTCAGTGACATTAATGTCGAACTGGTGAAACTGCGCGTGGCCATAGCCGCCGGCGCGGATACCGTTATGGACCTGAGTACCGGCGGCGATATTCCGGCCATCCGGCGGACGATTATCGCCGATAGTTCCCGGCCGGTGGGCACGGTACCGGTTTACCAGGCGGGCATCGAGGCCATTGAAAAGCACGGTGCTATCGTCAAGATGAGCGTTGATGATATTTTCAGCGCTATTGAAGATAACGCCCGTGACGGCGTCGATTTTATTACCGTGCACTGCGGCGTCACCCGGATGGCGATTGACCGACTCAAAAAGCAGGGGCGGGTGACCGATGTCGTCTCCCGCGGCGGCGCTTTCATGATCGGCTGGATGCTGCATAATGACTGCGAAAATCCTCTCTACGAGTACTACGACCGCCTGCTGGATATCGCTCATGAGTATGATGTTACGTTGAGCCTCGGCGACGGTATGCGACCCGGCAGTCTGGCCGACGCCACCGACCGCACCCAGGTCGAGGAACTGGTTATACTGGGTGAACTGGTGCAGCGGGCCCAGGATGCCGGCGTTCAGGTAATGGTGGAAGGCCCGGGGCATATCCCGCTCGACCAGATTGAGACCAATGTCCGCCTTCAAAAGGCTATCTGTAAAGGCGCCCCGTTCTATGTGCTGGGACCGCTGGTAACCGATATCGCTGCCGGCTACGACCACATTACCAGCGCCATCGGCGGGGCTATTGCCGCCATGGCCGGGGCCGACTTTCTCTGCTACGTAACGCCGTCCGAGCACCTCGCCATACCGGATGTCGATGACGTCAGGGAAGGCGTCATGGCTTCGCGCATCGCCGCTCACGCCGCCGATATCGTCAAAGGTATCAAGGGGGCCCGGGAGAGGGACCGGCAGATGTCTCTGGCGCGGAAACGGCTGGACTGGGAAGAACAGGCCCGGCTGGCGCTGGACCCGGAAAAGTTCAAAAAGACTCACCAGCAGCGCTCTTCCCGGGGAACCGCCTGCAGCATGTGCGGGCAGTACTGTGCTATGGAACTGGTGGGGCAGTACCTGGGTGTTAATGCCGACAAGTGCTAGCTCCCGGCGTGCCTGAATTTTGACTCCCCGTGGCATAATACAATATGCTATAGTTTGAAGCCTGGACCGGGCAAAGCATTATTAAAAGGGGGTGTATAATGGTTTTTCTACTCGTTATAGGTATTATCATTCTTGCCGTTGGTTTATATTACTGGCAAACCAACAAGAAGAAGCCGGTAGATGCCAGAGACCGAATCGGGGGCGTTGTAGGTATCATTGTCGGGGTAGTGTTAATCCTTGCCAGCATAATCTTTAGCTCGTTTACCACTATTCCCGCCGGCCATCGCGGGGTGGTTATCCGGTTTGGTACCATTACCGGCTCTATTCTGGAGGAGGGTCTTCAGACCAAGATACCATTCCTCGACTCCGTGGTGAAGACGTCCGTCCAGACCCAGAAATACGAAGCCGACGCCGCATCGGCATCCCGTGACCTGCAGGATGTCAGCACGAGAATTGCTCTTAACTGGCGGCTCGACCCGGGTATGACGGCGACAATATACCAGACACTGGGACTGGATTATATCGACAGGATAGCGGCTCCGGCTATTCAGGAGACTGTCAAGCAGGTGACGGCCAGGTACAATGCCGAAGACCTCATTTTACGGCGTGACGAAGTCAAGAACGATATCACTTCGGTTCTGTCGACACGCCTGCTGGAGCGCGGTATCATCACCGAGGCGGTATCCATCACCGAGTTCGAGTTCAGCGCCACCTTCACCGCCGCCATCGAGGCCAAAGTTGCCGCCGAGCAGGCGGTTTTCGAGGCGAGGAACAAACTGGAGCGTGTTAAGGTAGAAGCCGAACAGAGGGAAGCCGAGGCCAGGGGAGAAGCCAACGCGCGTATCGCCAAGGCGGAAGGTGAGGCCGAATACATCCGTGTGGTCACCGACGCCCAGGTCGCCGCGAACGAGGCTATTGACCGGACGCTGACCCCTGAAGTCTTACAGTACATCCTGCTGGACAGGCTGGGGGAAGATATCAAGGTCATTGTCATACCGTCGGGCCAGGGACTCGACCTTGTACTCCCGGAAGAATATACAACTATAAAATAGCCACAAATGAAGAGCGAGAAAGTAGAATACTCGGCGCGTATCACAAAAAGCTTACAGGTGCCGTCGGAGGTCAGGAGATACTCTGAACATCAGGGTTCGCTTGGTTGACATTTGTCCCTATAGTAGTAGAATTATTATATTATGAAACTCTTCGGCTCCTCCGGTATACGCGCCGTTTTCGATAAAGACTTGCTCAATCTTGCTTTCAGGGCAGGAGTGGCCGTGGGAGAGCATCACGGCAACGTCGTCGTGGCTCGGGATACCCGGACGTCCGGTGATGCCATGAAACACGCCGTAATTTCCGGTCTTCTAGCCGCGGGCGCTCGCTGCCAGGATGCCGGGATAGTGCCCACGCCGACTCTTGCCTATATTACCCGTGAGTTCGATGCCGGTATCATGATTACCGCCTCTCATAATCCCCCGGAGTATAACGGTCTTAAGCTTCTTAATCCGGACGGCTCTTCCTTCGGTTCTTTACAGCAGGCGCTGATAGAAGACGCAATACTATCCGAACCGTACCGGACAATCCGGTGGGAAGATATAAAGGAAAGCAGTGTATATAACGGAGCCGTAATGCACCATATAGAAGGTATATTGCCGGGCTTTCCGGACAGGTTGAAAGTCAAGGTTGTGGTAGATGCCGGCTGCGGGGCGGCTTCGGAGGTTACCCCGCAACTGCTGGAGAGAATCGGTTGTGAAGTGATAACCCTGAACTGCTATCACAGCGGATTTTTCCCCCGCGGCAGTGAACCGGTGGAGTCGAATCTTCAGGAACTATGCCAAAAAGTTAGCGAATCCGGAGCTGCCGTTGGCATTGCTCATGACGGCGATGCCGACCGCATGATGGCCGTCGATGAACGGGGCAGGTTTGTCTCCGGGGACAGATTGCTGGCTGTTCTGGCACAGGCTGTTAAAGCCGGCGAAGTGGTGACGACGCTGGATGCCTCGATGACCATAGAGACGATGGGTTTTCAGGTCCGGCGTACCCGCATAGGGGATACCTGGGTGTCAGAAGAGTTAAAAAAAGGCGGCGATTTCGGTGGAGAGACCTCGGGGGCCTGGATTTTCCCGGTGATATCGCTGTGCCCCGATGGCATTTATGCCGCGGCACAAATCACGGCGATTGCCAGCCGGCATAAACTCTCGGAACTCGTCGATGCCATACCGGTTTATCCGCTACGCCGCGGCAGTGTCGGCAGTGACGGTGTTGATATATCCCGCCTGGAGTCCAGCCTGAAAGCCCTGGAGCCGGTATCGGTTGGAAACATTGATGGTATCAAACTGGACTTCGATGACGGCTGGCTGCTGGTGCGGCCTTCCGGCACCGAACCGAAAATAAGGCTGACGGCCGAAGCTAAGACCGAAGCACGGGCGCAGCGGTTATTTGACAGCGGACTTCAGGCTGTCGAGAGTTCCGTAAAAACCGGAGGGAGAAAAAGTTGAAAGCGGTTATATTAGCCGCCG